>JANLQV010000424.1:0-3696 GCA_031368025.1 Sphingomonadales bacterium
CCTGCCACACCGCCGGCCGGGCCCGACATCAGGATGCTGACCGGATGCTCCTCGGCCTTTTGCGCCGACATCAGACCGCCATCCGAACGCAACAGTGAAAGTTTGCCCGCCATGCCGCTTGCGGCCAGCTTGTCCCGAAGGCTCGCGACATAGCGCCCCACCACCGGGCGGACCGCGGCATTGGCAACGGTCGTCAGGGTTCGCTCATATTCCTGCATTTCGGGCAGAACTTCATGACTGAGCGAGACCGGCACACCCTGAACCATGTCGCCCGCAATCTCCCCGATCCGCTTTTCGTGCGCGCCATTGGCATAGGCGTTGATCAGAGAAACCGTAATTGCTTCCACTCCCTGCGCTTTGAGCCGGGTGAGCGCGCCGCGCACATCCTCCTCGTCAAGCGGGCGGACTTCCTCTCCGGCAGCGTTCATCCGTCCCTTGACGGTCACAGTATCCTCAAGCGCTGCAAGCGGTTGGGGTTTGGGCCAGATGATCCAGGCCGCGAGGCCGCCGGGAACAAAGCTTCGTGCAATCTGCATGATGTGACGATAGCCCTCAGTCGTGATCAGCCCGACCCGCGCGCCCTTGCCCTCGAGTATGGCGTTGGTGGCAACTGTGGTGCCGTGCAGGAAGAACGCGATATCCTTTGCCTCGACCTGAGCGTCCGCGCAGATCGCATTGACGCCGATCAGGATTCCTTCGGAACTGTCATGCGGGGTCGACGGCGTCTTGTGCCGCCAGAACGCGCCTGTATCGACATTGAACAGCAACAGGTCGGTAAATGTTCCTCCGACATCAACGCCCAGGCGATAACCCATCACTTTCCTTTCCATTTACGCCGCGACGGGAAAAGGCGGCGCTTGCGCCACCATCCCTGGCAGTTTTCGGCCAATAATGTGCGAAAGCCATCCGCTCGCCGCAACAAGTTTTTCCAAGTTCATACCCGTTGCGATTCCGGCGCGCTCGAGCATGTACACAACATCTTCGGATGGAACATTTCCCGCAGATCCCGGCGCAAACGGGCATCCGCCCAACCCGCCCAGCGATGCATCGACCACAGTTGCCCCGGACTGAACTGCCGCCCACACATTGGCGAGCCCTGTATTGCGCGTATTGTGAAAATGTACGCGGACCGGGAGCGGACTGATCGCGCGCCGCACCCGTTCAACCAGCCGCGCAACATGCGCCGGGTTCGCCACACCGATCGTATCGGCCAGGGAAACCTCGACCGGACCCGCCTCTGCGATTCTTTCGGCCATCGCGACGACATGGTCCTCGGCGACCTCACCCTCGAAGGGACAACCGAACGACGCCCCGATCGTCGCCTGCGCTGTCAGGCCCGCCGCGCGCGCCATGGAAATGATTTGGCGGGCCGCTTCGACCGATCCTGCGCTTGTCTGGCCCTGATTGGCCATCGCGAAACGGTCGCTCGCCACGGCGACGGCGCCAAGCTGGTCAATCCGCCCCGTCGCAATGGCGCGTTCCGCACCCCGCGCATTCATGACCAATCCGATAAAGGTCACATCAGTGCATGCCGGCAGTCCAGCACAGACCGCCTCTGCATCCGCCAATTGCGGGACCTTTTTGGGATTGACGAAACTTGTCACCTCAATCCTGCGCGCACCCCCATCGATCGCGCGTGCGATCAACGCAAGCTTGTCGGACGTTTCGATCAGGGCCGCCTCATTCTGCAGCCCGTCACGCGGCCCAACTTCGACAAATTCAATGGAAGCAAAAGTCATTCGCGCTTCATCGCCTTAATTGTATACAAAATCAACCCGAACTATTCGGCGGCGACGGGAAGCGCGACAACCGCGTCGCTGCGATGCGCATCTGCATAGCTATGAAAGGCCCGCCGGATATGGCCCGTCATCACTGATGCCGCCCATATTTCGTCGCGTCGGGCAAAGGCTGCTAGAATTTCATCATGTTCGCGCCAAGAGCGCATCAGATTTTCGCGATCATAATGCTGGGCGGTGCGCCATACGACCGGCTGTTCGACAATTCTTGACAAAAGGTTCTCCAGCTTCTCGGATGCGGCGGCCTCCACGATGATGGCATGGAATCGCCGATTATGCTCGAGAAACGCCAGAACATCAGGAGCCGGACGCGCAACAGCGACCCGAAGAGCGCCATTTTCCGCCTGAAGTGCTTGTAGCTGCACATCCGAAATCCGGACTGCAGCACGCGCAGCGGCATGCCCTTCAAGCATGCCGCGCAACGTAAACGCGTCTTCCAGATCCTCTAACGACCAGTCAGCCACAAACGTGCGTTGGGAATCGTTGCGCCTGATGAAGAGCTCCGCCTCCAGGCGGCGCAACGCATCGCGAACCGGTGTCCGCGACACCCCGCAGGTTTCCGCCAGATGCTCTTCCCGAATCTGTGCGCCCGCCGCAAGCTGGCCGGACAGGATCATGTTCCTGATCTGATTATAGGCACGGTCAGAAGCGCGGGACACGAACTATTCCTTTCAAGGCTTGACCTTTGCGCTTTGTATACAATAGAAGTTTCGCAAGGCAATGTCTTACAGGGGCTCTAGGGCAATGGTCGGTGAACATCGCATCAAAGTGATTGTGCCCATTCCGATGGATGCCAATGGCGTGGCAAATCGCGCAGCGCAATTACCCCCCGATATGATTACACCCGGTTTCAAGCCGGAATTTAGTGCTGTAGGCTGGGGCGCGGCACTCGGCGACAGCTATCACGACATGCTCCTCATGGACTGGACCGTGTTTCAGGCCGGCATTGATGCGGAGGCCGAGGGCTATTCGGCCGTTGTGATCGATACGGTCAGCGACTCCGGGCTGCGTGCGCTGCGCTCCCGCCTGTCAATCCCTGTGCTCGGGCCCGGCGAATGCGCATTTCATATGGCGATGATGCTGGGCAAGAAATTCACCGTGTTGACGATGTGGGACGAATGGTTCCCGCTCTATGAAAAAACGCTGACCGAATATGGCTATTGGCCGCGCTGTGCTTCGCTCCGCTCGATCAAGACACGCCCCGATCTTGCGGAACTGCTCGCAGGCAAGGAGGACATCATTTTCGCAAGGCTCAAAGCGGAAGCTGAGCGCGCAATCGAAGAGGATGGCGCAGACGTCATCGTGCTTGGCTCCACCACCATGCACCAGTCGGCCAGTTGGCTTGCCCAGAATCTGCCAATCCCGGTGATCAACCCGGGGCTTGTCGCTTACAAGCAGGCTGAATTGCTAGTTCAGCTCGGCCTTACCCACAGCAAGATCGCCTTTCCCAACCCCGGGGTTGGCAATGATACGGGAATCAGAAAGGGCAGCGCATGATGGCGGAGTGGAAGGAGGGCGGAGCCGGGCAGGCCGCTTTGCCCTATCCCTATTATATCGACATCGTGACGAAGCGCTATTTTGACGGCGTCGACAACAAGAACCTGAAGCAAGTTCTGGACTGCTTTACCGAGGATGCGATCCTCACCGAAGTGACGTCCAACACCGTCCATACCGGCCGCGAGGCGGGGATCCAGGCGATGTTTACCAAGCTGTTCGCTGACTTTTCGAACATCTGGCACGGCAATTTCGTGCACTCCGGAGACCCGGGCAGCAACGCCATCTGCTCGCAGTTCACAGTTCTCATCGCACCCAATGGCGGGGACGAACTGCGCTATGAAAACTGCAACCGCTTCTACCTCAAGGGCGATAAATTCCATCGGGTCTATGTCTATATGAGCGG
>JANLQV010000426.1:0-3207 GCA_031368025.1 Sphingomonadales bacterium
CAGTTGCCGCGCTGGCAGAAGCCGCACACAAAGCGGGGGCATTGTTCTTCTGCGATGCGGTTCAGGGGTTTGGACGTTTGAATATTCCAGAAGGACCAGACCTGATCTCCGTCAGCGCGCACAAAATTCACGGCCCCAAGGGGATCGGCGCATTATGGGTTCGGGACGGCATCAAGATTACGCCGTTGATTTTTGGCGGCGGGCAGGAAGGCGGATTGCGTTCGGGCACACTATCGCCCGCTTTGTGTGCAGGTTTCGGAGCGGCAGCGAATGTGGCTTGGCAAAGGCAGGCAGAAGATGCTGAGCATGTTGCCATGCTCTGGAATCTTGCGATGGACATGCTGCCCAGTGACTGGATTGTGAATGGATCAACTGCGATGCGCTACAAGGGAAATCTTAATCTGCGCCGCGATGGCCTTGATGCCCCGCGGCTCATTTCCGAAGTTCGCGAGGTCGCCTTTTCGGCCGGTTCAGCC
Source organism: Sphingomonadales bacterium (assembly GCA_031368025.1). Lineage (GTDB taxonomy): Bacteria > Pseudomonadota > Alphaproteobacteria > Sphingomonadales > Sphingomonadaceae > Aquisediminimonas. Next base: position 477 of record JANLQV010000426.1, read on the forward strand.
TGTGCCAGCGGGTCAGGCCGGCCAAGCCATGTGTTGCGGGCCATCGGTTTGAGCGAATCGGAAGCGCGGTCCAGCATACGGCTCGGCTTTGGAAGATATACAACCCCTGCAGAACTCCGGGAGGGGCTTCGTCTGATTTTTGCCGCAGCCGATAATCAACAGGCCTTGCCAGCATGATCCTCGTCCGCTTCCGAAGTGCCGACGGCGCGACAGTGTGCGACGCACACGCAGAGTCGGGCGCGACTCTCCTCGAAGTGGGTCAGTCGATCGGCCAACCTCTTGAAGGGACCTGCGAGGGGCAGATGGCTTGTTCGACTTGCCACATCATTGTCGATCAGGAGTGGTTTCCAAAGCTGCCAAAGGCGCGCGAGGAAGAGGAAGATATGCTCGATCTTGCGGCTGGTGCAACGCGCCACAGCCGGCTTTCATGCCAGATCGTGCTGACCGAGGCGCTTGACGGCCTTACCGTACGCATCCCGCCCGAAAGCCGGAACATGCAGGGGCGTTGATTTTCGGAAGAGTCGCGCCTATTTGCGCTGCCGGGAGTCGGGCGGACGGTGTACTCGCCAACCTGGTCAGATCCGGAAGGAAGCAGCCACAACGAATTCGCATCGGGTCGTCCGGCTCCTACTTTCCCCCTTCGACATTGACCCGCGCTATGCATAGAATGGCCTATGTCAGAATCATTCGATCTTGGTGAGCCGCCACAGCCTGCTTCGTCCGCAGCCTATCGTGTGCTTGCGCGCAAATACCGGCCACAGCGTTTTTCCGAACTGATCGGGCAGGATGCGATGGTCACTACGCTTGGCAATGCGATCAAGCGCGACCGGCTGGCCCATGCCTTCCTCCTGACCGGTGTGAGGGGCGTCGGCAAGACTTCGACTGCACGGTTGATCGCCAAGGCGCTCAATTGCGAAAAGGGCCCCACGATCGATCCTTGCGGGGTGTGCGAAGCTTGTGTTTCCATCACCGAGGGGCGGCACATGGACGTCGTCGAGATGGACGCGGCTTCGAATACCGGCGTGGACGATGTCCGGGAGATCATTGAGGCGGTGCGTTATTCGGCGGTTTCGGCACGCTACAAGGTCTACATCATCGACGAAGTCCACATGCTGTCCAAGAACGCATTCAACGCGCTTTTGAAGACGCTGGAGGAGCCTCCGCCGCATGTGAAGTTCCTGTTCGCGACGACCGAAGTCAACAAAGTGCCGGTTACGGTGCTGTCACGCTGCCAGCGGTTTGATCTGCGGCGAATTTCGGCGGATTTGCTCGCGAAACATTTTGGCGTTGTCGTCGATGCAGAAGGCATAAAGGCGGAGGATGAAGCGCTGGCCTTGATTGCCCGCGCCGCCGAGGGTTCGGTTCGTGACGGACTTTCGATTCTGGATCAGGCCATCGCTCATGCAGCACTTGATGGGGGCGGAAAAGTAACAGCCGCGCAAGTCCGCGAAATGCTTGGCCTTTCAGATCGTGGCGCAGTCCGCCGGTTGTTCGGCATATTGCTCGACGGAGATGCGGCAGGCGCGCTCTCGGCCTTGCAGGAACAGCGGGATCTGGGGGTTGAGCCCGGCGCGGTTCTGCGCGGGTTGCTCGAACTGACACACCGCACGACATTGGCAAAGGTCGGGGCGCCTGTGGATGCAACGCAATCTCTTGAGGAGCGAGACGCGCTTGAGGCCTGGGCGTCCAGCCTGTCCTTCACATTGCTGCATCGCATCTGGCAGTTGCTGCTCAAGGGCCATGATGAAGTCGCCCGGGCGGCACATCCCGGAGAAGCGGCGGATATGGCATTGCTCCGCCTGATCCACGCAAGCCAATTGCCTGATCCGAGCGAGCTGGTCCGCAAGCTTGAGGCGGGAGAGATGGTTGTCCTGCCCGGCAACGGGCCATCCGGCACCGGCACCGGACCTGCTTCTGCGCTGCCGCCTGTCCCGGCCAATTTTCCCGATCTGATCAAACTGCTTGAAACCAACGGAAAGCCGCACCTGGGCCAGCAACTCCACGATTTTGCGGGGTTGGTGCGCTATGCTCCGCCAGAATTGGTGTTGAGAGCGGTCAAGCCCCTCCCGGCAGACTTTTCCCGTGACATGGCCGCGGCGTTAAAATCGCTGACCGGCACTGCGTGGCTGATCGCGTTGAGCGATGATGTCGCCGCGCCCTCGCTTCTTGACCAGGGCCGACAGCGCGAAAACGAAGCGCGCGACGCGATCCTTGCCGATCCGGCAATCAGGGCCGCGCTTGAATCCTTTCCCGATGCCGAACTGATCGATTTTGATCGCGAAGACCAACGGAGTTTGATTGCATGAAGTCGCTCGATGACATCCTCAAAATGGCCCAGAATGTTCAGGAACAGATGGGACAGGCGCAGGCCAATCTCGACACGATCGAGGTCGAGGGCGCGGCAGGCGGCGGACTGGTGAAGATCCGTGCGACCGCCAAGGGACGCATCCTCGGCGTGACGATCGATGATAGCCTTCTAAATCCGGTCGAAAAGCAGATGGTTGAAGACCTTGTAGCGGCGGCCATCAACGATGCCCGCGCGAAGGCGGATGCAGTTTCCAATGAGGAAATGAGCAAGATGACCAGCGGCATACCGTTGCCGCCGGGTTTCAAGCTGCCTTTCTAGATCAGCGCAAACACGCATCCAGCGCGTCGCGGCGGACGACACCGACATTGGCTGCCAGCCGGTTTCCGTGGCGGCGAGTGAACCCCTTCGGGGCAACAGCATCGC
>JANLQV010000427.1:0-5208 GCA_031368025.1 Sphingomonadales bacterium
CTGGTCACTATGACCTGGTGCTGATGGACCGGCAAATGCCGGTGATGGACGGATTGACCGCGACGCGGACGCTTCGCGCCTGGGAGAAAGCCAATGGTCGGCCGCCAACCCCGATCATCGCCCTGACCGCCTCGGCCTTGAAGGGCGATCGGGAGACGTGCCTGGCGGCGGGTTGCACGGCCTATCTGACCAAGCCGATCAAGCAGGATGTCCTGCTTCAGGCGATCAGGGACTATTCAGCGGTCGGATCCCGACGGCCGCGAGAGGATGACCGCCCGGACGCCGGGGACTCGCGGTCGGCCCGGAGATGGGCGCAACGGATCCCCGCATATTTGGAAAACTGCCGGCACAATGTCATCGTTATGCACGAGGCCCTGGACCGGGCTGACTTTGAAGCCGTGACGATTATCGGGCACAATTTGCGAGGGTCCGGAGGGGGTTTTGGCTTTCAGGCGATCACCGACCTCGGCGCGGGTCTCGAGCAGGCCTGCGGGGACACTGACATCGACAGAGCGCGCAAGCTGTTGAGTGAGCTGTCCAGCTACCTGGACAGTGTCGAAATCGCAATTTGATTTTACCGGGGTAATCAAAGTGGGCGAAAATGTCAGATCGCTTTGGGAACATTTCCTCCTTGCGCCAGTTTCCCCTCACACACCCTGGAGAGAGACAAATCGATGGCAGACCAAGAACCCGAATATGTCGAAACATCGTCGCTTATCGCGTCAGATATGGTTGAAGGGACTGCCGTCTATGACAAGGACGGGGAGAAGGTGGGCAAAGTCCTGAACTTCATGGTCAACAAGCATAGTGGGCAGGTCGAATACGCGGTGATGTCGTTCGGCGGCTTTCTAGGAATGGGTGAAGATCATTATCCGCTTCCCTGGAAAAAGCTCAAATATGTCGTCGCCCGGCATGGTTTTGTGGTCGATATCGAAAAGGATAAACTGGCCAAGGCGCCGAAGCATGATCGCGGGAATGAGCCCGTTTATGATGCCACTTACGGCATGATGGTCAACAGCTATTACGGCATGTATTGATTGGATATTACTATGCTGGCGACTCCTCCTCCAGCCAGCGCGCCCCGGTTACCCCCGCAACCGGGGCGCATTTTTTCTCCACCCCCACCCATGCCCGATGTCCAGTTGGAGCGACGCTTGCTTGAAACTTTCATGTTGGAAGACGCGGCGTCTGCCGCCATGGTTGACGATCTGGTCCGTCCCCAGCAGGCCATCACACCCCGGATCGCCCTGATTGGTGGCTTCACGCCCCGGCGGTGTGGGATCGCGACCTTTACCGCCGATATTTACGCGTCGATCACCGCCGCCTTTCCAGGTGCCAGTGTCGATGTTTACGCTATGGCTCCGGTGGCAAATGATTTCGAGTTTGCAGCGCCGGTTCGCGGTGTAATCATTGAAAATGATGCAAACAGTTTCATGGACGCTGCCGCCGACATTGAAGCAAGCCGCGCTGATGTCGTCTGGCTCCAGCATGAATTCGGACTGTTCGGCGGACTCGCAGGCGACAAAATTCTCGAGCTGGTTGACCGGATTGCCGCACCGCTGATTGTTACACTCCACACCGTGATCCCTGACCCTGATGCCGATCAGTTCCGGGTGATGCGCCGGCTTGTCGCGCGGGCTTCAAAGCTGATCGTGATGTCGGATCGCGCCGCTGTGCTGTTGCGGAACGTCTTTGGCGCCGACGCAGATCAGATCGTCCTCATCCCCCACGGCGTGCCAGATCGCCCCTTTGGACGATCGGCACAGTTCAAAGCCAAATTCGGTTTTGATGGGCGGCAGGTGGTGATGACATTTGGACTCTTGTCACCGGGCAAGGGCATTGAGGCGGTGATCGCAGCGCTTCCCGAGATCGTCGCCCAGCATCCCGATGTGCTTTATTGCATTGTCGGCGCGACACATCCCAACCTTCTCGCGCGCGAAGGAGAGGCGTACCGCGAACGCCTGCAGAGCCTCGCCATACAATTGGGCGTCCACCATCATATTCACTGGATTGACGCGTTTCTGGAGACGGATGCGTTGCTCGATCTGATCGAAGCGGCCGACATCTATGTAACCCCCTATCAAGGGGTCAATCAGGCAACGTCCGGCACGCTCTCCTACGCGCTTGCTTTGGGGAAAGCGGTGGTATCGACCCCCTATGCTCATGCGATCGAACTGTTGGCAGAGGATCACGGCGTATTGGTGCCGTTCAAGGATAGCGCTGCACTCGCCCGTGAAATCGGCGCGCTGCTCGACGCGCCCGAACGTCTGATTGCAATTCAAGAACGCGCCTATGCGCGCGGCAGGTCGATGATCTGGCCCAAATTCGCCGCCCAATGCATGGAAGTCGTGATCGCGACCCAAGTTGATCGCGCAAAATTGCTCGCAACCTCGTCGCAGCGCATTGGTATTGAGGGCCTGCTGCGCATTTGCGATGGCACGGGCATTATCCAGCATTCGACCTTTTGCGTGCCAGACCGCGCGCATGGCTATTGCGTCGATGACAATGCCCGGGCGTTGATGCTGATGAACCGGATCGGGGATCATGCAGAGCCGCACCGATCCCGCCTCACCGCGGTGTTTGCGGGCTTTGTGCAGAACGCGTGGAACGACCAGAGCGGTGAGTTCCGTAATTTCATGGGTTTTGCCCGCAATTGGCTGGAGGCCAGCGGGTCTGAGGATAGTTGCGGCCGCGCGCTGTGGGCGCTGGGCGCGACGGCACGTGAAGGGCGGACCCCGTCACTGCGCCACTGGGCACGTCAGTTGTTCAACCGGACCGCGTTTAGTGCGCGCGATTTCGGGTCGCCGCGTGCGACGGCGTTCGCAATGCTTGGTGCAAATTATTTGCTTTCGGCGGATGCAGACGACGAGGCGGCGCACGCCATTCTTTTAAATGGCGCAGAGTTTCTTCTATTACGCTTGGCTGAAACACGCCGCGCCGACTGGCCCTGGTTTGAAAGCGTCCTGGCTTATGACAATTGCCGGATGCCCGAAGCCATGATCCGCGCCGGATTGCGTCTGGATCGTCCTGACTTTACCCGATGCGGCATCGAAACGCTCGGCTGGATCCTGGACTTGCAGACCAGCCCGTCTGGCTGCTTCCGCCCGGTTGGGTCTGATAGTTTTGGCAATGAATTCACTGCGCCATCTCCGTTTGATCAACAGCCCGTAGAAGCCTGGGCGGCGATTGATGGGGCCAGTGCCGCATTCGATGCCTCCAGAGATACACTATGGCTGGCCCATGCAAACCGTGCCTATCATTGGTTCTCTGGTGGAAATGATCGCGGTGTCACAGTTGCCGATTCACTGACGGGGTCCTGTCACGATGGAATCAACCCGCGCGGGCTCAATATGAACGAGGGCGCGGAATCAGTGCTCGCCTATCAATTGGCACACTATGCTATCAAGGGCCTATTGGCCAAGGCCGACATAAACTGATTGGTGAGCCGCGTGGTTGAACTCGTCCAACACGAATTGCGGCTTCATGCCGATCCGGGCCGTGTTGTGGTGCGCCCGTTCCATCTCGCGTGGCAGGCGTCCGGGCCTGATATCGACCGGGTCCGCAAACTTGTGGCCGACATTATCAATCTTGATCCGCGCACCGTCCGCGGCGAACTCAGCATCGTGCTCAATGATTTTGCGGACCGTCACTGGCAGATTGAGCGGGTCTTTGATGATCGCTATACGCAGATTGAAACCGCCCTCAAGCTCGACGGCAGTCCACTCCGGCGTCAGACCAAGCGGCTGATTGGTGCCTATTTTTGTCACGAATATAGCTATGCCGCCGCTGCCCTGATGAACCCGAGCGTCGTGCGTCATCCCGATCAGACCGGGCTGCAACCCGGCAGTGTTCGCATTCTGCTTTCGCTGCGGGCAGTGGGCGAAGGGCATATCTCGACGATTGCCTTTCGCGAGGGGATTATCTCGGCCGGACGTCAGATCAGCCTGCTGCCAGAGCCACCCTTTGCCACTGCAGCGATGCTCGGCAAGGTGCAAGCCCAAGCGGGCGACGGTGCGGTCTCTGTCTACCGCCACCGCGAAAGCAGCATTTCCGGCACCGTGATTTTCCCCATGACCGAAGCACAACGCAACGGTCTTGAGGATCTACGCCTGGTCGAATTTGAACGGGACAGCGGCAAGAGCGAGTGGATCGGCACCTATACCGCCTATAGCGGTCGCGATATCCGTTCTGAGCTGTTGCGGACGCGTGACTTCCGGGACTTCACCCTCACGCCGATCAAGGGTACAGCAGGGCGAAACAAGGGCATGGCGTTGTTCCCACGCAAGATAAACGGTCAATTCCTGATGATGGGGCGGCAGGACGGCAAAAATCTCTATCTGTTGCGCTCTGATACGCTCGATCATTGGGAGGGCGGTGATCTGATCCTGGAGCCGCGGTTCCCGTGGGAGCTGGTCCAGATTGGGAATTGCGGCGCACCGATTGAACTTGATGAAGGCTGGCTCGTTCTCACCCACGGGGTCGGCGCGATGCGCAAATACGCGATTGGCGCGGCGCTCCTCAATAAGGATGATCCATCCAAGGTCATCGGGCGAACCGCCACGCCCATCCTCTCTGCAGCAGATGAAGACCGTGAGGGCTATGTTCCCAACGTCGTTTATACCTGCGGTGCTATCCGTGCCGGCGATGATTTGTTTCTGCCATACGGCGTAGCTGATTCCTCGGTCTGCTTCGCCTTTGTCGCGATCAGCGACATTCTTGCACAGATGGTGTAAAATGGCGGTCGGTTGCTGTCCCAAGTGAGTTCAAAAAAACGTTTGGACCGACCGCCATTTTGACTGCCCATGGGCTGATCCTTGCCGGGGGGGCTGGGACCAGATCATCGGCAGGCATCAAGGTATTGAACGAGACGTCGTCAACACCGAGATAGAATGCGTTGATGGGTAAACGCACTCAGAGACAGAATGTTTCATCGGGGGTGGGTGTTTTTTGAGGCTGGATCGTGCCGCGTATATTATGCAACCTGACCGTCGATGACGTTGATCTGGCGGTCGCAATGCGCTGCAATATCAGGATCATGCGTCGAGATGAGAAAAGTGGTTTTGTCCGCTTGGTTGATCTCTCTTAAAAGGGCCATGACGCGGGCACTATTCTCGCGATCGAGACTACCGGTTGGCTCGTCGGCCAGCACAAGCTCGGGTTTGTTCATGAGGGCGCGTGCGATGGCCACGCGCTGTTTTTGACCGCCCG
>JANLQV010000037.1:0-5760 GCA_031368025.1 Sphingomonadales bacterium
CGCGACGTGCGCAAGATCGACGTCGCTATCGACCGTGCGTCCGCCCTCACCTTGATGTTCGATCCCGAGCACGCCCTTGATGATCGCATCACGATGGAACAGTTTGTGGTTTAAGCGGGTTGCATTCGGGCCAAGCGTTGCTAATACGCGCGCTCGCTTTGGCGATATTCCCCGGTAGCTCAGCGGTAGAGCATCCGACTGTTAATCGGACGGCCGCCTGTTCGAATCAGGCCCGGGGAGCCATCCCGCCTTTCAGGATCGTAATGTGTGGATTGCGCATACCACGCCTGATCGCCATCCCGGAAAAGGCGGAGACCCGGCCCAAAACAGAGAGATTTTTCCGGCCATATCGGGCCCGTCTAGGCCCCGGCCTTCGCCGGGGTGGCGATTGGAGAATCAGCGCGGTAGCTCGCTCTCACCCATCAAGTGCAGATCGACGGCGCGCGCGCACTGGCGGCCTTCGCGGATCGCCCAGACGACCAGACTTTGCCCGCGCCGCATGTCGCCACACACAAAAATGCCATCCTTGCTGGTGGAGTAATCCATCGTATTGGCGGCGACATTGCCGCGCGGATCGAGCGTCACTTCGGCCTGCTCGACAAAACCCGTCTTGCGCGGCCCGACAAATCCCATCGCCAGAAAGATCAGGTCAGCCTTTAGCGTAAATTCGCTCCCGGGGATTTCGCGCATCTGTCCACCGATCCATTCGATGTGCACGCATTCAAGTCCCTCGACCGTGCCGTTTGTGCCCACCACGCGCTTGGTGAGGATTGACCAGTCGCGCTCGCACCCTTCTTCATGGCTGGACGATGTGCGCAATTTCATCGGCCAGTCGGGCCAGACCAGCGCCTTGTCTTCCCTCGCGGGTGGCTTGGGCATGATTTCGATCTGGGTGACCGAGGCAGCGCCCTGCCGGTTCGAGGTGCCGACGCAATCGGAACCGGTATCGCCACCGCCGATGACGATAACATGCTTTCCGGTTGCCGTGATCGTACCGCGCGGGGCCGCGCGAAGTTCCTCATCGCCTGCGATCCGCTTGTTCTGCTGGGTGAGGAATTCCATCGCCATTCGCACGCCCGGCATCTCATAGCCCGGAATATCCAGCGTGCGCGGCGCTTCCGCACCACCCGACATGACGATCGCGTCAAAATTTTCGCGCAACGATTCAACCGAAACGTTGACACCCACTTCGGTGCTCGTGCGGAATTCGACGCCTTCGGCTTCCATCTGCACCAGCCGCTTGTTGATCAGGTGCTTTTCCATCTTGAAGTCTGGAATGCCATAGCGGAGCAGCCCGCCCATCCGGTCACTTTTTTCAAACAGGGTCACGCTATGCCCCGCCCTTGCCAGTTGTTGCGCACAGGCCATGCCCGCGGGGCCTGAGCCCACAACCGCGACGGATTTTCCGGTCTTGTGCATGGGGAGTTGCGGCGTGATCCAGCCTTCAACCCATCCGCGATCAACGATGGCGCATTCGATCGACTTGATCGTAACGGCCGCGTCATCGATGTTCAGCGTGCAGCTTGCTTCGCACGGTGCGGGACAGATGCGACCGGTGAATTCAGGAAAATTGTTGGTCGAATGCAGGCTCTCCAGCGCATTCTTCCAGTCGCCCTCATACACCAGATTGTTCCAGTCGGGGATGATGTTATTCACCGGGCAGCCAGTGTGGCAATAGGGAATGCCGCAATTCATGCAGCGCGACGCCTGTTCACGCAGAACTGGTTCGGCGAGCGGGACGATAAATTCCCGGTAATGCGTCAGCCGCTCTTTGGCATCGCCATAGCTGGCGTCCTTGCGGTCGAGTTCAAGAAACCCTGTTGCCTTGCCCACAATCTACTCCAGAAATCCGGTTATTCGGCCGCGACCGAAGCAGCGGCCACCCGCTCGGCCTCAAGCTGCTTGAGCGCGCGGGTATAATCGCGCGGGATGATTTTCACGAAACGGGTCAGCGATGCATCCCAATCATCGAGAATGGTCCGCGCCCGCTTGCTGCCAGTGTACAGATGATGCCGTTCCAGCATGATGCGCAACCGTTCCGCGCTGTGGCGGAGCATATCGCCCATGCCAAAATCATGAACGTCGCTCGCGCGTTGGGTCGGGCGGCCGGTTCCCTCGTCGCCTTCGGCATCAGGCATGATCGATTCGACATCGACCATCGCCATGTTGCACCGTTCGCGAAAATGCCCGTCTTCATCATAAACATAAGCGACGCCACCAGACATGCCCGCCGCAAAATTGCGCCCGGTGTTGCCCAGCACAACCACGACGCCGCCCGTCATATACTCGCAGCCATGATCGCCGGTGCCTTCAACCACAGCGACCGCGCCTGAGTTGCGCACGGCAAAGCGTTCCCCCGCAACGCCGTTGAAATAGGCCTCACCGGCGATTGCGCCATACAGCACCGTGTTGCCAACGATGATATTCTCGGTTGGCTTGCGCTTCACGTGACCGGGTTGTTTGACGATCACCCGACCACCGGACAATCCCTTGCCCACATAGTCATTGGCATCGCCCGTCAGTTCCAGCGTGATCCCGTGCGCAAGGAACGCTCCGAAACTCTGACCCGCAACGCCGGTAAAGGCGATCTGGATCGTGTTGTTGGGGAGCCCTTCATGGCCGTAACGCCGCGCAACCTCACCCGACAGCATCGCGCCGACCGTGCGGTTGACATTCCTGATCTCGCGCTCAATCCGGACGGTTTCACCCCGCTCAAGGGCGGGAGCCGCGACGGCAATCAGGTCCTGATCCAGCGCCCTGTCAAGGCCGTGATCCTGCGCGATGGTTTGGTGAAGCGGAGCCCCTGCGGGAAGCGCGACCTGGTGGAGCAGCCGCGTCAGATCAACGCCCCCGGCCTTCCAGTGATTGAGCGCCCGGTGCATGTTGATCCGGTCAACCCGGCCGATCATCTCTTCGATCGTGCGAAAGCCCATATCCGCCATGATCTGCCGCAATTCCTCAGCGACAAAAAAGAAATAATTGATGACATGTTCAGGCTGGCCAGTGAACCGCTTGCGCAGAACGGGGTCTTGCGTCGCGACGCCAACCGGACAGGTGTTCAGATGGCATTTGCGCATCATGATACAGCCCGCAGCAATCAACGGCGCTGTCGCAAAGCCGAATTCGTCAGCACCGAGCAAGGCTCCGATGGCGACGTCACGCCCCGTGCGCAATCCGCCATCGACCTGCACCGCAATCCGCGAGCGCAGGCCGTTCAAAAGCAATGTCTGCTGGGTTTCGGCAAGGCCAATTTCCCAAGGGGAGCCAGCATGGGTCAAGGAAGTGAGGGGCGAAGCCCCCGTCCCGCCTTCATAGCCCGAAATCGTGACATGATCGGCACGCGCCTTGGCAACGCCAGCCGCAACGGTTCCGACACCGACTTCGGACACCAGCTTCACCGAAATCCGGGCCGCGGTATTGACGTTCTTGAGATCGTGTATGAGCTGCGCCAGATCCTCGATTGAATAAATATCATGATGCGGCGGTGGCGAGATCAGCCCGACGCCTGGCGTGGAGTGACGGACGCGGGCGATATTCTTGTCGACCTTGTCACCGGGGAGTTGTCCGCCCTCGCCGGGCTTTGCGCCCTGCGCCATCTTGATCTGGATATCATCGGCGTTGACGAGATATTCCGTCGTCACCCCAAAACGGCCACTGGCGACCTGCTTGATCGCAGAGCGCATCGAATCCCCGTTTGCCATCGGGATGAAGCGATCGGACTCTTCGCCGCCTTCGCCTGTGTTCGAGCGGGCACCGATGCGGTTCATCGCAATCGCCAGTGTCGTGTGCGCCTCCCGGCTGATCGAACCGAAGCTCATCGCTCCGGTCGCGAAACGCCTGACGATCTCGGTCGCGGGTTCGACTTCGCTGATGTCGAGAGGTTCTTCAGCCTTTTTGAGTTCCATCAACCCGCGAATGGTCAGCAGGCGTTCGCTCTGCTCATTGATGGACTTCGAAAATTCGGCATAGTTTTTGGGGTCATTGCCACGCACCGCATGTTGCAGGCTGGCGACATTGGCCGGAGTCCAGGCATGGTCTTCGCCCCGAACGCGATAGCCATAGATGCCGCCGGCATCGAGCATGTTGCGGTAAATCGGGTTTTCGCCATAGGCAGCCGCGTGACGACGAACTGTCTCTTCGGCAATCTGGGCCAAGCCAGCGCCTTCGATGGTCGTCGCGGTGCCCGTGAAATATTTGTCGACAAAGGCTGATGTCAAACCGATTGCGTCGAAAATCTGGGCACCACAATAGGATTGATACGTCGAAATGCCCATCTTGGACATGACCTTGAGGATGCCCTTGCCGATGGCCTTGATGTAATTCTTCTGCACGTCCTGGGTTGAGAGCGGCAAGGCCCGCCGCAGGCGGATTTCCTCCAGCGTTTCGAAAGCGACGTAAGGATTGACCGCTTCGGCGCCATAACCGGCCAGGACGCAGAAATGGTGCACCTCGCGCGCCTCACCCGTCTCAACGACGAGCCCGGTTTGCATGCGAAGCCCCTGGCGGACGAGATGGTGATGGACGGCTGCTGTCGCGAGGAGCGCAGGCATTGCAATCCGGTCCAACCCCTGCGCACGATCTGAAAGGATCAGGATATTGCGATCCGCAAGCACAGCCTCGGTTGCCGCCCAGCACATTTCCTTGAGCGCCAGTTCAAGGCCGGATGCTCCGCTTTTGGCATCCCAGGTGATATCGATCGTCTCGGTCCGAAAGGCGCCGTCAAGCGCTTCCTCGACCGAACGGATTTTATCCAGATCGGCATTGGTCAGCACCGGCTGATCAACCTCAAGCCGCTTGTGGGTGCCAGCCTCATGGCCCAGTAGATTGGGCCGGGGGCCAATCATTGATACCAGCGACATGACCAGTTCCTCGCGGATTGGATCAATTGGCGGGTTCGTGACCTGGGCAAAGTTCTGCTTGAAATAATCATAGAGAAGACGCGACCGCGCTGAGAGCACCGCAATCGGGGTGTCCGTTCCCATCGAGCCAATCGGGTCTTCACCATTCATCGCCATCGGTTCGAGGAACCTGGCGACATCCTCCTGCGTATAGCCAAAAGCCTGTTGGCGATCGAGCAAGGCGGTTGGATCATTGGCAGGCGGCGCTTCGGCGACCTCGACATCGTCAAGGTCCTTGAGCTTGTACTGCGCGGCCTCGAGCCATTTGGCATAAGGCTCCGCCGCCGCAAGCTCGGTCTTGATCTCTTCATCCTCGATGATGCGACCCTGCTCGGTGTCGACGAGAAACATGCGGCCCGGCTGGATGCGACCCTTCTGCACGATGTCGGCCGCGGGAAAGTCCAGCACGCCGGCCTCGGAGGCGACGACGACGAGGCCGGCCTTGGTGACATAGAAGCGCGACGGGCGCAGGCCGTTGCGGTCAAGGATGGCGCCGATCTGCTTGCCGTCCGTGAACGCGATGGCCGCGGGGCCGTCCCATGGCTCCATGAGGCAGGAGTGATATTGGTAGAAGGCGCGGCGGTCGTCGGCCATCGTCTCATGATTGGACCACGGCTCGGGAATCATCATCATCATCGCATGCGCCAGCGGGCGGCCGGCGAGGACGAGCAACTCGAGCGTGTTGTCGAACATCGACGAGTCGCTGCCGTGCGGGTTGATGATGGGGAGGATCTTCTTGATGTCGTCGCCGAAAGCCTCGCACTCGAACAGGGCCTGGCGGGCGTGCATCCAGTTGATATTGCCGCGGAGGGTGTTGATCTCGCCGTTGTGGGCGATGTAGCGGTAGGGATGCGCCCGCTCC
>JANLQV010000129.1:0-4513 GCA_031368025.1 Sphingomonadales bacterium
CAAAGTAAGCATTGTCAGCCCGCCGCCCCATCCAAACAGAAAGCGCCAGCGGGTGATCGACGTGCGTTCGTCATAATCGGCTGACAATGCCGGAACCACCGAAAGGGCAGGAACTTCATAGCAGGAAACAGCGGCGCGCATCAGGAAGGCGAACAGCAGGAGATAGAGATAGAGCATGTCCTTCGGCATTTCCGGCGGATGCCAGAGCATGATCCAGCTTCCCGCCATCGGCAGGATCGCGGCATACATCCAAGGGTGGCGCTTGCCCCAGCGCGTATGAGTTTTGTCGCTCCAATACCCCACTAAAGGGTCGACGATGGCATCGAGCAAAAGCGCGATGAGCAGGATCAGGCCAACCACGCCCGCGTCAAGCCCCATGACCTGATTGTAAAAGAGCAACAGGAGGGTCGCGAAACCATTGTCCTTCACCCCATAGGCAATTGAACCAAAGCCATTGCCCAACTTGATCCAAACGGGAAGGCGTTCGGCCGCCGGGACAGATGTCACGGCGTAGCCTCCACAAACGCCTCCAGTGATGAGAACATGCCGGGCGCATTTTCATCCCAGGCATGGCGCGGGCCGGTCAGCAGGCCTCCATCGACCAGCATGTGAGTGCCCGTCATGAAGCGCGATTCCGGCCCTGCCAGAAACAGGACAGTGTTGGCGATGTCGTCAGGTTCCCCGCCGCCTTTGACGGGCTGCGCGTCAGCCGCCACATGGCCGATCATGGCATTGGCCATATCTCGCTGCTCGGCTGGGACTTCCAGCGCGGAAACAAAAATGTTGGTCTTGATGAAGCCCGGGCAGATTGCGTTGACCCGGATGTTGTGGCGGGCAAGATCGGCAGCGGCCAGCTTGGTCAGGTGAATCACGCCCGCCTTTGCAACAGCATAGGCCGTCGGGGACATGCCCGCCGAAAGCCCGGCCACACTGGCCGTGTTGATGATCGAGCCGCCTTCCCGTCCAATCATGTGGGGCACGGCATAACGGATGCCCATCGCGACCGAGCGCAGGAGCAAGTCCATTGTCCGGTCCCAGCCATCGGCATCGATCTCGTCGATCTTTTCACGTGCACCAACCGCCCCGGCATTGTTAAAGACAATGTCGATCCCGCCCGTCTTCTCGGCTGCGAAATCCATCAGGGCTTTGATCTGCGCGACATCGCAAACATCAGTTTGCTTGAAGACTATCTTGCCGTTGGAGGTTGCGGCCAGTTCTTCGCCGCCTTCGGCATCAATGTCTCCCGCGATCACTATCGCGCCCTCGCTGGCCAGTTTCAGCGCAGTGGCCTTTCCCATACCCGACGCTGCGCCCGTCACGACGGCGGTCTTGCCTGCGAATCTCATCGCTCTCTCCATCTGTTATTTCCGACTCACCTTAGGCAGGAGATGCGCGCGGTCAACGCAGGTGCAATTGCCGTTACGGCAAGGGTGGCGCGTTAATTGACGCTTGCGTAAAGCAAAGCCACGGTCCTAGAGAATCAGGCAATTACATGGAGGAATGCCGATGAGCGAACTGGATCCTTTCCGGAGTGAAACGCGCGCTTGGTTGGAGGCGAACTGCCCGACCGAAATGCGCGAACCCGTTAGGGATGAGGACGATGCCTGTTGGGGCGGTCGGAATTTCAAATTCAAGAACGAAGCCCAAAAGACCTGGCTCAACGTCATGGCGGGCAAAGGCTGGACCGTGCCAGACTGGCCAAAGGCTTACGGTGGCGGAGGCCTGTCTGCCGAAGAGACCAAAGCATTGCGGAGCGAAATGGCCAAACTTGGCTGCCGTTCACCGCTCATGTCCTTTGGCATCTGGATGCTCGGCCCAGCGCTTCTCAAATTCGGGACCGAAGAGCAGAAACTCCATTACTTGCCCCAGATCGCGCGTGGCGAAATCCGCTGGTGCCAAGGTTATTCGGAGCCGGGTTCGGGCTCGGATCTCGTCAGCCTGCAAACCTATGGCGAAGACAGGGGCGATCACTGGAACGTGAACGGCCAGAAAATCTGGACAAGCTATGCCGACAAGGCGGACTGGATTTTCTGCCTCGTCCGCACCGACAAGACGAACAAATATCAGGGCATCAGCTTCCTGCTGTTCGATATGACGACGCCGGGCGTCACCACCAAGCCGATCCTCCTGATCTCGGGTAACAGCCCGTTTTGCGAAACCTTTTTCGACAATGTAAAAGTGCCCAAAGGCCAGATTGTCGGCGAACTCAATCGCGGCTGGGACGTCGCGAAATACCTGCTTGGCCATGAGCGCGAGATGATCTCCGCCGGTGGCAATGGTGACGGTATGGCTTCGATCGGCGCAGCCTTTTTGGAGAGCGCGGCGTCGGAACCGGTGCTTCGCGCCGAAATGGCGATGTTCGATGTCGAAACGATAGTCTTCCGTGCCCATTCGGAACGCTTCATGGACGAATGGAAGACCGGCCGGGCGCATCCCGCTTATTCGAACCTGATGAAATATGTTGGCACCGAGCTGAACAAAAAGCGCCACGAACTGGTGATGGCTGCGGGCGGTTCGGACGCACTCGAATGGGAAAGCAAGCGTTCCAAGGGCGGTGCGAAACCGCGCACCTGGTTGCGCACCAAAGCCAACAGCATCGAAGGCGGAACGAGCGAAGTCATGCTCAACGTCGTTTCGAAACGCATCCTCGACATGCCGGGGGCATAGCAACATGGCACTTTACCTCAATGAAGATCAGGTGATGCTCAAGGACACGGTCTCGCCGTTCCTTGCCGACAACGCGCCGGTCAAACATCTCCGCACCCTGCGCGATGGCAAGGATGCCACGGGCTTTTCGCTCGATCTCTGGAAACAGTTCGCCGAAATGGGGTTCACTGGCATCCTTGTTCCCGAAGGCGATGGCGGGCTTGGCCTTGGTCATGTCGAAGCGGGGATTGTGCTTGAAGAGATTGGCCGCAACCTCACACCGTCGCCGTTCCTGACGACGGCAGTAGCGGCGGTAGAAGCGTTGAAGGCCGGCGGTGCCGATCTGCGGGCGCAATGGTTCCCCAGGATCGTTGCCGGTGATGCCATCATCGCGCTCGCGATTGACGAAGGTACGAAGCATCGTCCGGCTGCGACTGCGATGATGGCCGAACGCTCGGGCAATGGTTTTAGGCTTTCGGGCAAAAAACAGTTCGTTCTGCATGGCCATGTTGCTGACATGCTCCTCGTTTCGGCGCGCACCGCTGGAGCGGCTGGCGAAGAAAATGGCATCACCCTGTTTGCCGTGCCCAAGGACGCGGCGGGCATCACGACCGATGTTGATCGTCTGGTTGATAGCGCGCTTTCGGCACGGATCAGCTTTGACGGTGTTCAGGTTGATGCCGATGCAGTGGTTGGCGAAGTCGATGCCGGTTGGGGGCCGCTGGGCAAATTGCTTGATGCGGGGCGCCTCGGGGCCTCTGCCGAAATGGTCGGCGTTGGTGGCGGCGCGATGGACTTGACCTTCGATTATCTCAAACAGCGCAAGCAGTTCGGCCGGGTGATCGGCGAATTCCAGTCACTCCAGCACCGCGCCGCGCATCTTTATGGAGAAATGGAAGGTGCCCGTTCGATCGTCATCAAGGCGCAGCATCTGCTCGACGATGATGATCCCCGCGCCGAATTGTTCGTAGCGGCGGCCAAGGCCAAGGCGGGCAAATCCTGCAACCTCGCGGTGCGTGAAGGGGTTCAGATGCATGGCGGTATCGGGATGACCGATGAATATGATGTCGGCCTTTACATGAAACGCGATCGTGCGTTGAACGAGTTTTTCGGTGATCGCTATTTTCATGCTGATCGCGTGGCGCGCATGAACGGATATTGAGATGGCTCTTGACCCGGAAACCTTCGCGCAACTGATTGAGACAATCCGGCGTTTCGTGGCCGAACGCCTGCGTCCACTTGAGGCGCAGGTCGCTGAGAATGATGAAATCCCGGATGATCTGATCGAGGAGATGAAGACGCTCGGCCTGTTCGGGCTTTCGATCCCTGAGGAATATGGCGGGCTTGGACTCTCCATGTCCGAGGAAGTCCGTGTGGTCATCGAACTGGGCAAAACCTCGCCCGCCTTTCGTTCTGCCTTTGGGACCAATGTCGGGATTGGCAGTCAGGGGCTCGTGATGGCAGGGAATGAAGCGCAAAAGAGGCGCTTCCTGCCGGGCATCGCTTCGGGTGAGATCATCACCAGCTTTGCGCTGACCGAGCCCGAAGCCGGATCGGACGGCGCGGGTGTGCGGACGCGCGCGGTCAAGGACGGCAACCAGTGGAAGCTGACGGGCGGAAAACGCTACATCACCAATGCCGACAAGGCGCATCTCTTCACCGTGATGGCCCGAACCGGCGGCGATGGGGCAGGGGGCGTCTCCGCCTTTCTTGTGCCCGCAGATTCACCGGGTCTCAGCGTCGGTGCGCATGAAAAGAAGATGGGTCAGCAAGGCGCGCATATTTGCGACGTGAACTTCGACGACGTCGCGGTGCCGCCAGAGAATATGCTGGGAGCGGAAGGCGAGGGCTTCAAGGTCGCGATGCG
>JANLQV010000138.1:0-5644 GCA_031368025.1 Sphingomonadales bacterium
GAATCCTCGGTCCCCCAAAAAGATGGCGATTATCTTTACTGGCGGCGCTTTGAAAAGGGCGCGCAATCCAAGCAGTGGATGCGCAAGCGGGCGACAGGCGGCTCTGACGAAGTGATCCTCGACGAGGCGGCACTGGCAAAGGACAAGGAGTTCTTCCGGCTGGGCGGAGTCGCGATCAGCGAAGATGACCGGATCATGGCCTATGCGTCAGACACGGACGGCTCTGAACGGTTCACCCTCCGGTTCCGCGATCTGACGACTGGCGCGGACCTGCCTGACGTCATCCCGGGCACGCTGGGCGGCTCAGTTTTTTCAAAGGACGGAACCAGCCTGCTCTATGGTCTGGTCAACGAGAATTGGCGGATCGATACGATCAAGCTCCACCGGATGGGCACCGATACCTCCAAGGACAAGGTCATCTACACCGAGCCGGACCAAGGCTTTCAGGCGGGCGTAGGCATGACGCAAGACCGAAACTGGATCGTTATCGCGACGGGCGATAATGAAACGAGCGAAATCCGCCTGCTCCCTGCGAACGACCCGCTGGCGAAACCCATATTGGTGCGCGCCCGCAAGGCCGGTGTCGAATATGATGTCGAAGCACATGACGACCTGCTGTTCATCCACACCAATGATACGAGCACGCAATTCCGCCTCATGACCGCACCGATTTCGAAACCGGAGGAATGGACCGAACGGATTGCGGCTTCATCCAATTTCTACATGACCAGCGTCTCGACCTTCGCCGATTTTTTTGTCGTCGAAGGCCGCGACAATGGTCTCGATCAGGTCGAAATCCATTCCTATTCCGGCGGTGCGCCAACGCGGGTAAAATTCCCCGAGGCAAGTTATTCCGCCGGCCTTGACGAAAACCCGGAATACAAGGTTTCGGCACTTCGCCTTTCCTACGAATCGATGATCACGCCTGACACGGTTGCCGAATATGAAATCGCGACTGGCATGATGAAAACCCTGAAAGTGCAGGAAATTCCCTCAGGTTATGATGCCAGCCAATATGCAACAGAGCGTGTTGAAATCGCTGCACGCGACGGAACAAAAATCCCGGTGTCAGTGGTTTACAAGAAGGGCTTCAAAAAAGATGGCAACGGCCCGCTCTATATCTACGGTTATGGCGCCTATGGCATCGCGATCCCGCCCGGATTTTCAACCTTACGGCTTTCACTGCTCGATCGCGGCTTTGCCTATGCGATTGCCCATATCCGCGGTGGAGACGATCTGGGCCAGCAATGGCAGCTCGACGGCAAGCTGACCAAGCGCAACAACACCTTCACTGATTTTGTCGATTGCACCAAGGGGCTGATTGCGCTGGGTTTCGCCAAGCCGGGACGCGTTGTCGCTGCGGGCGGGTCTGCGGGAGGTGAGCTGATGGGCGTTGTCGTCAATACCGATCCCGAATTGTGGGGCGCAATTGCGGCGCATGTGCCGTTTGTCGACGTCCTCAACACGATGCTCGATGATACGCTGCCGCTAACCCCTGGCGAGTTCCCCGAATGGGGTAATCCGATTGTCGACAAGGCGGCCTTCGATCTGATCCGCAGCTATTCGCCCTATGATCAGATCAAAGCGCAGCCCTATCCTGCGATGCTGGTCACGGCCGGGCTCAATGATCCACGCGTGACGTATTGGGAACCGGCCAAATGGGTTGCCAGGTTGCGCGCGACCAAGACCGACAATAACCTGCTGTTGCTGAAGACCAATATGGGAGCAGGACATGGCGGCAAGTCAGGTCGCTTCGAAAGCCTTCGCGAAGACGCAGAGGAATATGCATTCTTCCTCTGGCAGCTGGGGATGGTCGAATAGTGGAGGGTTTCAGCCTTTCCATTGCCCCCTCCTCCGCCGACATTGACGAACTTGGCCATGTTAACAATGCAGTATGGGTGCGCTGGATCCAGGACGTTGCGACGGCGCACTGGAATGCTGTCGCATCACCAGAACATGTCGCACAATGGATTTGGGTCGTGATACGGCACGAGATCGACTATCTTGGCAATGTCGGATCGGGCGAAGCCGTGACGGCGCGGACATGGATCAGTGAATTGCCCAAAGGCGCGCGCTTCAACCGGAATGTGGAATTCACCAATGGCGCAGGAAAACCAGTGGTCCGCGCGAAAACAACCTGGGCGATCATTGATCGAGCCAGCGGCCGGATTGCCCGGGTTCCCAAAGACGTGGCCGCGCCGTTCCTGCCAGGAGAGAGAACATGATCGTCATCACCGGAAGCGTCATGACCAACGCCACCAATCGCACCGAAATCGAGCGCCTGTGCGTCGAACACAGCCAGCGTTCGCGTGCCGAGGCGGGCTGTATCGCGCACAATGTCCATGCCGATTGCGAGAATCCGGACCGGCTGGTCTTTCTTGAGGTCTGGAGCGACGGCAATGCGGTCCGCGTCCATTTCGCCGTGCCTGCCTCAGGCGCATTCGTGAAACAGATCGGCGCGCTTTCAACCGAAGCCCCGACGATCCAGATCTACCGCGCCGACGAAGAGCCGATGAGCGCGCTGGCTAGTTGAGAGGAGAAAGCGGGCGGGCCAACACCCCAAGCACCGCGGAAATCGCCTCAGGCGCGCAGGCAAAGGCGAGATGGCTGCAATCCACCTCTATGCTGTGATCGACTTCACCGGGAAGCCCGCGCGCGCTGGCCGGGGCAACGATCCCGTCGCGGCGTGACCAGAGCGCATAGGTCGGCACCGGCGGCTTTTCCGCCAGCCGCGCCTCGATTGGCGGCGCATCAACGGCGTGCTTCGTCACCCACTCATAAAGTCGCCACGCATTGTTTGCGCGAGGGTTTCCCGAAAACGGGCTGCCCATCGTGATGACACTTGCGACGCGGTGTGGGGCCAGCTTGGCATATTCGCGCGCAATCAATCCACCCAGGCTCCACCCGACCAGAGTTACCGGGCCGTCCGTCTCGCGATCGATCTGATCAAGCCGCGCGTCGAACCGCTCCAGCATGTCGGACGTCACACCCAGATTGCGGCCCAGCCCCCAGCCAAAGGCGCGATATCCCGCCCGGTTGAGGGTGTGACGAAACAATTCCATCCGCGCTTCAGACACCATGAAGCCGGGCAGTATGACGACCTTGCGGCCTTCGCCCTGATGCATTTTGGCGATCCGCCCATTCTCCCGCGCGCCGCGCGCCCAATCGCCGACGACGCGCGCTTCGCTGAGAAGCAGCGAAAGCGATGGGGCTTCGAATTCAGAGCGATTGAAATTTTGGAACACAGGCGCAGCCTTGGAATAGAGCGTCAAAAATCCAAGCTGCGCATGACTTCACAAAAATGCAACAAATTCATCATCGCCTTGTCATGTCACAAACGACAGTGCGAGGGAAATGTCGGCCCATCCCACGAATTGTCCTGTTAGCAGCCCCCGGGATGTAGGCACAGGCTTTCCAATGACGACCTAAATCGACTAAGCGCGAGGCGATGCCGCCCCAGGATGTCCTGCTCCAAGCGCCAATGCCCGATTTCGCGGTGATGCGACGCTTCCTGCCCTATCTGTGGCCCAAGGATCAGCCGGGGCTGCGCGTCAGGATCAGCATCGCCCTTTCGCTTGTGCTCGTTTCAAAGGCAGTCCAGCTCAGCATGGGCTTTGTCTATGCCGCAGCCATCAACCGGATGAAGCCCGGGCTGGAGGCGGGAGCCACGATCGCGATTGCCCTGGTCGCCGCATATGCCGGCGCGAGGTTTGCCGGGGTTTTGTTCGATAATCTTCGTAACATCGTGTTTGAGCGGGTTGGCCAGGATGCAACACGGCGGCTT
Organism: Sphingomonadales bacterium; assembly: GCA_031368025.1. Classification (GTDB taxonomy): domain Bacteria; phylum Pseudomonadota; class Alphaproteobacteria; order Sphingomonadales; family Sphingomonadaceae; genus Aquisediminimonas. Next base: position 3,785 of record JANLQV010000138.1, read on the forward strand.
GCGATCAATGTATTTGCCCATCTCCACGCTCTATCGCTCCGGTTTCACCTGAGTCGCCGGACGGGTGCTGTCACCAAGGTGATCGAACGCGGGACCAAGAGCATTGATACGATGCTCTACTTCCTCCTGTTCAACATCGCCCCGACCGTGATCGAGCTCGCCGCCGTGACGGTCATTTTCTGGACCAAGTTCGGCGTTGGGCTTGTCGCGGCAACGCTGACAATGGTGGTGGCCTATATCTTTTTCACCCAGCGGATCACCGATTGGCGGACCAAGCTTCGGATCGAAATGAACGATCTCGATACGGCCACGGTCTCGCGCTCCGTTGATTCGCTGTTGAATTATGAAACGGTCAAATATTTCAACGCCGAAGCTCGCGAGACCGAGCAATATGCGCGTGTGGCGAAGCGCTATGCCGATGCGGCGGTGAAATCGGAAAACTCGCTGGCTTTGCTCAATGTCGGCCAATCCCTGATCACCAATCTGATGATGGCCGGTGCAATGGGCTTTACGGTGTGGGGATGGTCGGTGGGGCGGTTCAGCACGGGTGACGTGGTTCTCGTCAACACATTGCTCGCCCAGCTTTTTCGCCCGCTCGACTTGCTCGGCATGGTCTATCGCACGATCAAGCAGGGCCTGATCGATATGGAGGCGATGTTCAACCTGATTGATACGCCTGCAGAAGTTGTTGACAGGCCGGGTGCGCCTGCGCTTGCGGTCAAAGGCGGGGCTGTCACGTTCGAAGATGTCAGTTTCGCTTATGAACCCGATCGCCCGATCCTGAACGGCGTGAGCTTTGTGATCGCTCCGGGCAAGACGATGGCCGTCGTCGGACCGTCAGGGGCAGGAAAATCGACGCTCGCACGGCTGCTCTACCGGTTTTATGATGTGACGGGCGGACGCATTGCGATCGACGACCAGGATATCCGTGACGTCACGCAATCGAGCTTGCGCAGCGCGATAGGCATCGTCCCGCAGGACACCGTGCTGTTCAATGACACGATCGGCTATAACATCGCCTATGGGCGCGAGGGCTCGACCCAGGACGCCGTCGAGAAAGCTGCACGCGGGGCTGCAATCCACGGATTCATTGCGGCCCAGCCGCAGCAATATGAAACGCCGGTGGGCGAACGGGGCCTGAAACTGTCAGGCGGCGAAAAACAGCGCGTCGCCATCGCGCGGACACTGGTCAAAGACCCGCCGATCCTGATCCTTGACGAGGCGACCAGCGCACTCGACAGCCGCACGGAGGCGGAAATCCAGGATACTCTGACGCAAGTTTCACAACAGCGCACGACCATCGTGATCGCGCACAGGCTTTCAACAATCGTCGATGCCGATGAAATCGTGGTGCTTGACGCGGGCAGCATTGCTGAACGCGGAACGCACGCTGCGCTGCTCCGCAAAAACGGCCTTTACGCCGAAATGTGGGCGCGCCAGCAGGCCGAAAGCGATGAAGACGCCGAAGCCGCTTAGAGCGGACCGGCATAACGAGGGAGTGGCGAATGAACGACGTTTCAGTGCAAGGGTTTACCGATGATCGCTATGCTGCGGTGCGCGAGGTATTCGCGCAAAATCTTGCCAGCGGCGCCGATGTGGGCGCGTCCTTCTGCGCGACGCTGGATGGCAAGACCGTAGTCGATCTTTGGGGTGGCTTTGCCGATGAGGCCCGCACGCGCCCGTGGGAGCAGGACACGATCGTCAACGTCTACTCCACAACCAAAACCATGACGGCGCTGACTGCGCTCCTGATTGCCGATCGCGGCGAACTGGATTTCGATGCACCGGTCGCGCGCTACTGGCCAGAATTTGCGGCCAATGGAAAAGAAAAGGTCAAGGTCAGCCATCTGATGAGCCATT
>JANLQV010000285.1:0-1838 GCA_031368025.1 Sphingomonadales bacterium
GAGGGCTTTCGCTCGATCGAGCATATCAAGCGCTACACCACCAACGGCATGGCGACCGATCAAGGCAAGACATCGAACCTCAACGGTTTGCAGATCGCGTCCCATGCACTTTCCAAACCCGTGACCGAGATTGGCCTGACCACCTTTCGGCCACCCTACACGCCACAGACTTTCGGGGCACTGGCCGGGCACGCGAAAGATGCGCTCTTCCAGCCGACGCGCAAAACGCCGATCGACGAGTGGGCCGACGGACAGGATGCGGTGTTCGAACCTGTCGCACAATGGCGACGCGCGCGCTATTTCCCAAAGGACGGCGAAGACATGCAGGCTGCGGTCGCGCGAGAATGTCTGGCGGTTCGCAGCAATGTTGGCATTTTCGACGCGTCAACCCTGGGCAAGATCGAGGTTGTCGGCCCCGATGCCGCCGAATTCCTCAACCGGATGTACACAAATCCGTGGAAAGCACTTGAACCGGGGCGTTGCCGCTATGGCTTACTGCTCAAGGAAGACGGGTTCATCACCGATGATGGCGTCTCTGCGCGGCTGGCACCTGATCGCTTTCATCTGACAACAACAACCGGCGGTGCCGCGCGCGTCCTCAATATGATGGAGGATTATCTTCAGACCGAATGGCCCGATCTCGACGTGTGGCTGACCAGCGTAACCGAGCAATGGGCGGTCATCGCTCTTCAGGGGCCCAATGCGCGCAAGGTCATCGCGCCGTTCGTGAGCGGTATCGACCTGTCAGCCGAAGCGTTTCCGCATATGGCGATCCGCGAAGGCAAGATTTGCGGCGTGCCGACGCGGCTTTTCCGCGTCAGCTTTACAGGCGAATTGGGGTTCGAAATCAATGTGCCAGCGGCCTATGGACGCGCTGTCTGGACACAGATTTATGAAGCGGGGCAGCAGTACGGCATCACGCCATATGGCACCGAAACGATGCACGTTTTGCGGGCGGAAAAAGGGTTCATCATCGTCGGGCAAGATACTGACGGGACGGTGACGCCGATGGATGCCGGGCTCGATTGGGCAATTGGCAAAAAGAAACCCGATTTCGTCGGAAAACGCTCACTCTCCCGTCCGGACATTGTCGCTCCGGGTCGAAAGCAACTGGTCGGGCTCCTCACCGAAGACCCGAACGAGGTTCTGGAAGAAGGCGCACAGATTGTCGCCGACCCCGATCAGGCCATCCCGATGACGATGATCGGTCATGTGACATCATCCTATTGGAGCAGCACGCTCGGCCGGTCGATCGCATTGGGATTGGTCGCGGGGGGACACGAGCGAAAGGGAGAAACGCTTTACATCCCGATGCCGGGGCAAACGCTCCGCGCAATCGTGACCAATATGGTTTTCTTCGATCCGGAAGGGGCGCGTTTCAATGCTTGAACCGATCGCGCGAACTGAGCCAATACCGTCCGAACCGGCCATCTATTCCGGCGTTTCATTGCAGCTCTCGGAGCCTGCAGCACGTTTTTCGCTCCGCGCCCGTGACCTCCAATTGCTGGCTCGTATCCTTGACCGCAAGATTCCCGAACGGATCGGTGAAAGCATAGAGGGAATCGCCTGTCTCGGTCCTGACGAACTCTACGCACGGCTTCCCGCAGGAACCGCATTGCCCGGCGGGGATGGCCAGCCTGTCAGCATCACCGAGATCAGCGAACGGGCCATTGGCATCGTGGTCGAAGGGGCGCGCGCTATCGAAACGCTTTCGGCAGGCTGTCCGCTTGATCTTTCAGGGTTCGCGATCGGACAAACAAAGCGGACGATCTTCGAAACCGTCGAAATCATTGTGTCACGCGAAGCGGAGACCCGCTTTCATGTCGAAGTCTGGCGCA
>JANLQV010000262.1:0-7506 GCA_031368025.1 Sphingomonadales bacterium
TTCGCGCGATCGAAGCCACCCCGTCCAGCAAGCCTGGGCCGCGGAAAGCGTGCCGCAATGCGGATATTGCCAATCGGGCATGATCATGGCCGCCGCGCTGCTTCTCAAAGCCAATCCCAACCCGACCGATGGCGATATTGATGCTGCGATGACCAACATCTGCCGCTGCGGAACCTATCCCAGAATCCGCCGGGCGATCCGTCGCGCCGCTGCAATGGTGGCTGGACGCGAGATTATTGTGGCTGCCCCCCCGCCCGGAATTTCGCCGGCCGACGCTGCACGTTCGGTTCCAGCGCTCACGCCGGTGGTGCGCTGACAGCTTTCTGGTTCCTTACAGCGTCATTAAGCATTGGCTCATCTGGCGCGGAGCAAACAGGCGGGGAAGCACGACGTCAGGGTCGTGTGAGGAGTATCAGACCATGCGTATGTTGACCTTCGCTTTGTTGCTGTCATCCGCCACATCCATGCCGGCCTATGCCCAGTTCCACGGAAATGATGGAATGGACGCGGGTGAACCCGGCCCGCGGCATGAGAGGCAGGAACGCCAATCCCCCCAAGAGGCGCCACCCGCCCAATCTGTCAATAATGGGGCCCCGGCCCGGTTTGAAGCGATGGCGCAGGCCCGTGAAGAACGCCAGCAGCGTCAGGCGCAGGCTGAGCCTGACAGAGGCGGACGGCGCGACAATTGGGGGGGTGGACAGGCCCGGCCTCAGGGTCCAGCGGCACCCGCCCCGCAAGCGCGCCCTTCAGGTCAATGGGGCGGCAACCGCAACTGGCAGGGTCGTGGCGATGTCATGACGACCAACACCCCGCCTCAGGTTCCAGCGGAGTCGCACAACCGGGACTGGCAGGGACGTCAGAATGATGCGAACCGGAATGACGGTCGGCACTGGGATGGCGACCGCAATGATGGCCGCCAGCAGGACGGTCGGCGCTGGGATAGCCAACGTTCGGGTGATGGCCGCTTTGACGGCAATCGCAATGATGATCGGCGCTGGGATGGCCGCCACTTGGATGGCGATCGGGACGGTCGCCGCTTTGAAAATCAGGGCGGCGGTTGGCACCGGCAGGATAATGGTCGCTGGGAACGGCGCGACAATGACAATCGCTATGACCGGAACCGGCATAATGGTTACGACAATCGCGACTGGAACCGGACTTGGCGCAATGACCGCCGCTATGACTGGCAAGGCTATCGCAACCAGTATCGCAATCAATACCGGCAGCCACGTTATTACAACCCCTATGGCAATCGCTACAGCTATCGCCGCTTCGGGATTGGCATCACTCTGGACTCGCTGTTCTTTGGAAACAGCTATTGGCTGAACGATCCGTGGGAATATCGCCTGCCTCCAGCCCCTTATGGCTGCCGTTGGGTGCGCTATTATGACGATGTTCTGCTCGTCGATACGCGCTCGGGTTATGTTGTCGATGCGATCTACGGCTTTTTCTGGTAGCTGCATCTCCTGAATTTTGGGCCCGGCGTCGCCTTAGACGTCGGGCCCTTTTCTTTTCCCGCTTGCGCGCAATGCCTTTTCTGTTCCATCCCGCTGGAAACGGGAGGATATGTCTTGCTCAAACCAATCATCATCGCTGGCTGGCTGGCTCTTGCGACGCCTGCGGTGGCCGAAACCGTGATCATCCATGCCGGCCATGTTATTACCGACGCATCAAAACCGGAGCGCGGACCCAGCACGATCACGGTCACTGACGGGCGGATCACGGCTATTGTCAACGGTTTGTCGCGAGTCGAACCCGGAACCAGAGTGATCGATCTTTCGACCAAGACCGTGCTGCCCGGCCTGATCGACAGCCATGTCCACCTCACCGGCGATCCGGGCGGGGATTTCCGCGACGATGCGGTTGTGTCCGATGAATTCGCAGTCGTTATCGGTGCGAAGAATGCCCGCATCACGGCGCTCGCCGGGTTTACCACCGTACGCGATCTGGGTTCGGCACCACTGACGGGATTCGCGCTGCGCGATGGGACGGCCAAGGGCCTGATTCCGGGGCCACGCATCCTGTCTGCAGGAACGGCCATTTCGATCATCGGCGGGCATGGGGATGTGTCGGGCTTCCGGCCCGAAGTGAATGCCGCACTTGATGCAGGCAATACCTGCACCGGAGCGGTTCAATGCGCCGAGCGGGTGCGTGAGGCATCCAAGCGCGGCGCAGATGTGATCAAGATTACCGCAACTGGCGGCGTGCTTTCCCAGCAAGGGCGCGGCCTCGGCAAGCATTTTACCGATGAGGAAATGGTTTCGATTGTGTCGACCGCGCACAATCTGGGCCTGAAGGTTGCAGCGCATGCCCACGGTGCCAGCGGGATTGAGGGCGCAGCGCGCGCCGGTGTCGATTCAATCGAGCATGGCACTTTTGCCGATGCCGCGGGCCTCAAGGAAATGAAGGCGCATGGCAGTTGGTTCGTGCCGACCCTGATGGCCTTTACCGGCATCCGCGAACGGCTCGGCAAGAATATTTACACGCCGGTCGTCGAAGCCAAAGTGCGTGAGACGCTGAGCCATGTCGGCGAGGCGCTGAAGTTGGCGCGGGCAATGGGCGTCCGCGTGGCGTTCGGCACCGATGCCGGCGTGTTCGAGCACGGCCGCAACGCAGAGGAATTTGCCCAGCTTGTGGCACTGGGCGGGATGACTCCGGCCCAGGCGCTCGCCAGCGCCACAACCGACGCCGCGGAACTGCTCGGTCTCCAGAATGAAGTAGGCAGGATTGCGCCGGGCTATTCGGCCGATATGATTGCGGTCGATGGCGATCCGCTCGCCAATATCCGGGTGCTGGAAAAGGCTGGTTTCGTGATGGTCCGGGGACGGGTGATCGAGTGAGTGACAGCGCGGCAAAGGCGAAGCTCGGATCGGGCAGGCTCGCCGGTATTGGCAAAACCGTCCGCAAGCGGCTGGCGCGTCATGAACGTGTGGAAACGGTTACGTCCGGCGTCCTTGATCTCTATATTGTCCAAGGCTTCCTGATGGCGCAGGAATGCACCGATCTGATGGCGCTGATCGATGCTACGAGCCGCCCCTCCACGCTATACGAAGGCACCGAACTTCCCGGATTCCGCACCAGTTACAGTGGCGATCTCGATCCGTTTCACCCGCTCGTCCAGATCGTCGAGGGTCGCATCTGTAAGCTGATGGGGGTTGATAAACGGCACGGCGAAACGCTTCAGGGGCAACGCTATGCCGCAGGCCAGCAGTTCAAACCGCATCATGATTATTTTCACGTCAATGAAAATTATTGGCAGCTCGAACGCCCGCGCGGCGGGCAGCGGAGCTGGACGGCGATGATCTATCTCAACGAACCCGAAGCTGGGGGAGAAACGAACTTTCCAAGCGCCGGACTCTGTGTCTCGCCGCGCACCGCCATGCTCGTCTTGTGGAACAATATGGATGCCATCGGTGCACCCAACGAACTGACACTGCACGAAGGCTGCCCTGTGACGGCTGGCACAAAATACATCGTTACAAAATGGTTCCGCGAGCATTTCTGGGGATAGCGGCAAAACGGAGGAGAGACGCAGGATGTTCGTCGGTCATTACAGCGCGGCCTTTGTCGCCGCAGCGCATCCCAAGGCGCCGCGTCTTGGCACCCTGTTCGTTGCGGCGCAGCTCATCGATTTCGGCTTTTTCGGGCTTCTCCTCACGGGTGCTGAAAAGATGCGGTTGACGCCGGGGATCACGGTCATGAACAATATGGATTTATACGACATGCCCTGGACGCACAGCTTGCTGGGCGCGACGGGCTGGGCGCTGGGGTTTGGCGTCATCGTCTGGCTCTGGCTGCGCAGCCGTGAGGCCGCAGTTATTACGGGGGCAGTTGTCCTGTCACACTGGTTGCTTGATCTGCTCGTTCATCGGCCGGATTTGACGCTGGCGGGCCAACCACCGGCAATGGGCCTTGGGCTGTGGAATTATCCCGCCATCGAAATGCCGCTCGAAATCGGTCTGCTGTTCGGGAGCGCCTGGCTCTTCGCGCGGGCGACGCGGGGCAAGGCGTGGCCGCTTGCGACACTGCTTGTGGTTCTGCTCGGGCTTCAGGCGTTCAACTGGTTCGCCCCGCAGCCGACCGAGGTTGATGCTAGCCAGTCAATCCTTGGGCTGTTCGCCTATAGCCTTGCCGCAATCCTCGCCTGGTGGGTCGCGCGCCGACGCACGCGTGTGGCTTAGGGGCTAGGCGGAAACAGCGTGGCCCGCTAAGGCCGCGCGCATGTCCGAAATCACCCCCCAGATCGTTGCCGAACACGGCCTTTCCCCTGAAGAATATGCGCGCGTTCTCGCGGCGATGGGGCGCGAGCCCAACATCACCGAACTGGGCATATTTTCGGTCATGTGGTCGGAGCATTGCAGCTACAAATCCTCGCGCATCCACCTCAAGAAACTGCCGACCACCGGCCCGCAGGTCATCTGCGGCCCGGGCGAGAATGCGGGCGTAGTGGATATCGGAGACGGGCAGGCAGCGATCTTCAAGATGGAGAGCCACAACCACCCCTCCTATATCGAGCCCTATCAGGGCGCAGCGACTGGCGTGGGCGGCATCCTGCGCGACGTCTTCACGATGGGCGCGCGCCCGATTGCCAATCTGAACGCGCTGCGGTTCGGGCGGCCGGATCATCCCAAGATGCGGCATTTGATTGCGGGCGTGGTGCGCGGCATTGGTGGCTATGGCAATTGCGTGGGCGTGCCGACGGTCGGTGGCGAGGTCAATTTCCACAAGGCCTATGATGGCAACATCCTCGTCAACGCGATGACGGTGGGGATCGCGGACACTGACAAGATTTTTTATTCAGCGGCTTCGGGCGTTGGCAATTCGATTGTCTATGTCGGGTCGAAAACCGGGCGGGACGGCATTCACGGCGCGACAATGGCCTCAGCCGATTTCTCCGAGGATTCGGAAGAAAAGCGCCCTACCGTGCAAGTCGGCGATCCGTTCACCGAAAAGCTATTGATTGAGGCGTGCCTCGAACTCATGTCTTCGGACGCGATTGTTGCGATCCAGGACATGGGCGCGGCGGGGCTGACGTCTTCCAGCGTCGAGATGGCGTCGAAGGGCGGGGTCGGCATCGAACTCGACATGAACAAGGTGCCGTGCCGCGAAGAGGGCATGACCCCCTATGAGATGATGCTTTCCGAATCGCAGGAACGCATGCTGATGGTCCTGAAGCCGGGCCGTGAGGATTTTGCGGAAAGCATCTTCCGCAAATGGGAACTCGATTTCGCGGTGATCGGCCATGTCACCGAGACCGGGCATATGGTGCTGAAATTCAACGGCGAGACGGTGTGCGACATTCCACTCGGGCCCTTGGCGGACGATGCGCCGGCTTATGATCGCCCGTGGGTGAAGACGGTGCCGCCTGCGCCGCTCACCGATATCCCTGAATCAACCGATATCGGCGCAGACTTGCTCAAACTTATGGCCAGCCCGGACATCGCCTCGCGCCGCTGGATCTGGGAGCAATATGACAACAAGGTTGGCGGGGACACCCTGCAAGTCCCAGGCGGAGACGCCGCGGTCGTCCGCATCCACGGCACGCAAAAGGCGCTGGCAATCAGCACCGATTGCACCCCGCGCTATTGCTATGCCGACCCCTATGAAGGCGGCAAACAGGCCGTCGCCGAATGCTATCGCAACCTGACCGCCGTCGGCGCCACGCCGCTCGCGACCACAGACTGCATGAATTTCGGTAACCCGCAGCGACCCGAGATCATGGGGCAGTTCGTCGGCTGCATCGAGGGCATGGCCGAAGCCTGTCTGGCGCTCGACATGCCGATCGTGAGCGGGAATGTGTCGCTCTACAACGAGACCAAGAATGACGACGGCACGGGCAGCGCGATCCTGCCGACGCCTGCGATTGGCGGGATCGGGTTGCTGAAGGACTGGACGAAATCGGCGACGATTGCATTCAAGGCTGAGGGGGAGGCGATCTTCTTGATCGGGGAAACTCGCGGCCATCTCGGACAATCCATCTGGCTCCGTGAAATCTTGAACCGCGAGGATGGGCCGCCTCCGCCAGTTGATCTTGAAGATCACCGTGTCAATGGTCAGCTCGTGACTGCACTTATTCGGAATGGAGGACACGTGTCTGCTGTCCACGATGTGTCCGATGGAGGGCTCTTGATTTCGTTGGCCGAAATGGCACTTGCCGGCGGAATCGGCGTATCGCTGAACGAGGCCCATTTGCTAGACATTATGTCCGCTCATGCTTGGTATTTCGGAGAAGATCAGGCGAGATACGTGGTCACAACGTCCGATCCTGAAGCAATGATTCATGCTTGTGGTTGGTCATTCCCAGCTTATCAGCGGATCGGGACTACCGGCGGGAGTACTTTGGATTTCGAAGGACTAAGTATCCCCCTCTCCGATCTCCGCGCCGCGCATGAAGGCTTCTTCCCGAAACTCATGGCTTAGGCCCCTAAGCCGCTGCCGCCATGAAATTATACGGATCGATCCCCCGCGCCCGATAGGCTCCGTGCGCTGCATGATATTGCGATGCGCTGCCAATGTTCAGCCGCTTGCGGGCCACTTCGATCGGTTCGGCGAGGAGGGCCACGATGGATTCATCGACGATGTTTGCAGCAGCCGTGCCGTTGCGCTGGCCTTCGCGGATCGCCGCCAGAACGGGCGCTGCGGTTTTCACTTTGCGCCTGAGTTCCAGTCCGCCGAGATATGAGATGAAGAGATTGCCGAGGTTGCGGTTCTGGCCATAGGTGAAACCAAGCACGCATTGTTCGCCCAGTGCGTCGCGGCCATAGCCGGTCAGGATGTGGAGCAGGTCATGCGTATCGCGCAGGCGGTTTCCATACCATTCGACTTGATCGCCATAGAGCGGCTTGCCGCGGCGCATCTTTTCGCTTTCCGCCACCAGTCCTGCGGCCGAAAGCCCTTCGCGTTCCATGAAATCGACATAGAGGCGGCCAACCGTTCCGGCAGGGAGCTGTTTTAGCGTCGCATGATCGTCGAGAATCACCGGCAGGAACGGCTCGCTTTCCATCAGGCGCTGACCGCGCGGGCTTTCGATGAAGGCCTTGGCTTCCGGCAGGAAACCCTTGCGCGGCAGGCATTCGAAAATGTGGAAAACCTGTTCGGTATCTTCCTTGTCCTGCATCAGCCTGCGGAAATGGGACAGTGCCTTGAACGGGCGGAAGCGCGGGGCCGGGCGTTCGGGATGGCGGAAAACGGTTGGGGTCATGGTCAGCGCTCGTTCGTTGAGGGGATCGGATGGAACAGGAATAGCCATTGCTGACATCAATGTCAATAGTGAACCGTCGTCGCGGCCTGCCCCACCTTGCAGCGGCAAGGAAGTGCTGCCACACCACCCCCATTGCCTGCGAGAGGCCGAAAAAAGCTATTCACGTTTCAAAGAACCCGATTCGCGAGATCGGACAGGGAGAATAATATGAGAACATTTCCAACAGTTAAAGCAGTAAATCTCCTATTTGGATTCTATTTTTCCGCTTTGCTGCTGGTGACCAGCCCTTTGCAGGCCGCCACGCC
>JANLQV010000267.1:0-3249 GCA_031368025.1 Sphingomonadales bacterium
CAAAGAGCGTCAGTGACGGGCTGTTTCCGGCATGAAGCAGGGCATTGTCGATCAAATTGCCCAATGCTTGTGTAAGCAACTGGCGATGGGCAAGTATCGCTGGGATATCCGGCTCGACGTCTATGGTGATGGCCGTTCCGCGTTCATCCGCGACCGGCTCATAAAGATCAGCGAGTTCACGAATGAGTGCTGTGGGATCGACCTCCTCGAACCGGTCGGTGCCGCTCATCGCTTCGGCGCGGCCGATTTCCAGTACGGTCGTCAACTGGCGTGTCAGGGCGTCGGCATCGAGCAGGGCGCTCCCGAGAAGCTCGCTGCGTTGTTGCTCGTCGGGCAGGGCAATGGCCCGTTCAACCTTGGTCCGCAATCGTCCGATCGGCGAACGCAAATCATGCGCGAGACTATCGGTCAAGAGCTTTAATTCCTTCATCAGCCGGTCGATCCGGTCGAGCATCAAATTGATCCGGGTCGTCAACAGGTCGAACCCGTCGCGGCTGTGGCCGCCTGCCAGCCGCATCGCGAAATTGCCCTGGCCAATGCGGTCGATCGTTCGCACCATACCGCGCACCCGCCGGTTGACATAGACGGCGACGGCAAGACCGGTCGCGCTACCGAGAAAGACCGCAAACAGCGTTGCCAGGATGAGCGCGCGTTCAAGCGTATGCGCCAGCGACAGGGCGTCCCCGAACCGGCGTCCGGTGACAAGCGATGCCCCACTGTTGAGTTTGAGCGCGATCAAACCAGCCTCGCCCGCCGGTGCTTTGGCCGTGGCGGGTAGCGCAATGACTTCATAATACTGGCCCGACAGGAAAGCGCGGCTGAGGCTGGTAGGGGCATTGCCCGTCAATTGTCGTCCGCCAGCATCGAACAACCCCTCGACAAAATCGGGATCGGCCTCAGCAATATCCTGCCGCACGGCACTCTCGCGCTGATTCGATGGCACCGGCATGATTGCTTCACGCAGCGTCTGCGCTTCTTCAATCACCCGCCCTCGCATATCCGCAAGCGCACTGGTCTGCGTCGTGTAGCGGACATAGCCGATCAGCGCGGCATTGGCGAAGAACGCCAGCAATGCCGAAATCGCAGCGATCCGCAGCGTCGTGGTCAATCGCGGGATCATCCTCAAGCAGCTTCAAGCCGATAACCAGCCCCACGGACAGTGTGAAGGATCGGCATTTCGGTATCGGCTTCAAGTTTGCGACGCAGGCGGCTGATATGCACGTCGATCACATTGGTGCCTGGATCGAAATGATAATCCCACACCTGTTCAAGCAGCATTGTGCGCGTCACCACCCGCCCGGCATTGCGGGCGAGGAATTCGACCAGGCTGAATTCGCGTGGTTTCAAGTCGATCACGCGAGCGCCTCGACGCGCGCGGCGCTTGAGCAGGTCAATCTCCAGATCGCCCACCATGATCATTGTTTCTTCCCGGGTCGTGTCGCGCTGTTCGGCGCGGCGTAGCAAGGCCCCGATCCGCGCGTACAGCTCGGAAAAGGCAAAGGGCTTGACCAGATAGTCGTCCGCCCCCGCTTCAAGTCCCTCGATCCTGTCATCCACGGCGCCAACAGCAGAGAGAATGAGCGCCGGTGTATTAACGCCCGCAACCCGCAGCGCCTTCAGCATCGAAAGTCCGTCCATCGCGGGCAGCATCCGGTCGACGATCAGAACGTCGTAAGTTCCTTCGCTTGCCAGAAACAAACCGTCACGACCGTCGCTTGCCATATCCACAACATTGCCATGTTCGCGCAGTCCACGCGCGACATAGTCCGCGACATGGCTGTCATCTTCGACAATGAGCATCTTGCGACCCATAAGCGGGCATCCTGTTCAGGGAGAGAATGCTATAACGACAATTCGCCCGGGCGTCTTCCCAACATCCAAAACGATGCGGGCCGCCAGTCCGGAAGGGGGGAGACTGACGGCCCTGCTCGGGATGTGCGCCTCGGGAGGGGCGCCATACTGGGGTTTACTTGGCAGGTTCTGCCATCTTGGCAGCCTTGGCAGGCTTCGCCATCTTCTTCGCCTTTTGGACGTGAGCCTTGGCTGGCTTTGCAGTTGTTGCGGCGACAGCGGGAACAGCAAGCACGGCAAGGGCTGCGATCGGGGCGAACAGTTTCATCTTCATCATGATAGTCTCCATCAGCGGGAAAGAATGATCCTTTCGCCGCGAGGCCGCTTCTGGCAGCGTCAGCCTTGCCCGAAAGTGTCGCCAGCATGACAAGATTTTAATGTTCCAGAGAAACTATCGCATTCAACCGTTCCTCAAAGGCCCTTCACGATGGGAGAGCAGGCCTCCGTTGCGTAGCAATGCGGCCGAGATGAACGCCATAATCACGCCGACCGGCAATATCTCGAACAGCGTCATTGCCATGCGATAGAGTGGGTGGGCGTATTGCTCGCCCATCGCTGCGATATTTTTGGTGAAGATGGTGATTTCAGCGGAAGAGGCCCCGGCGGCGCGCTTCGCTTCGATGGCCGCCTGCGCGTATTGAGGGAAAAAGCTGTAATTGGTCAGCCAGAGATAGACCTCCCAGCCGGCCGCATAAGCAACCCCTGAAACCAGCGCGATGGCAAGCCCGACACCAGTCGCGGCCCAGAAGCGGATCATTCCGTGCAATTCACTATCGCGGTATCGCTTGATTCCGGCGAAGACCAGGCTCAGCGCGGCGAACATGATGAGATATCCGAACCAGATGGATCCTCCGCCCAAACTCGATCCCAGCGTCGCGCCAAGCGTGACGAGCGAAATGGCAATTGTTCCGGCCAGAATGCCATAGATCAGGATGATACGAGTCATGCCTGCCTCCCGTTATCGTTGAGACATGTATAACTCAGCTCAGGGTGGATTTCTAGCTCGCGGGCGACGCGGATGAGGGGTGGGGCGTTCCCGCGACAATTCGAATTTTATCGAATTGTGAATTGACACTGGATTATTATTTGATATTTCCACAAATATCGAATCAAGGGATTGCATATGAAATCGGGTCTCGCCATCAAGGCGCTTGGTGCGCTGGCGCAGGAACATCGGCTTGAAGCGTTTCGGCGGCTCGTCCAGGCTGGAGCGGATGGCCTCGCCGCGGGCGCGTTGGCGGAAGCCCTGGGCGTTCCCAATTCCTCGCTTTCGTTCCACCTTGCGCAACTGACGCATGCCGGCCTGATCGTGCAGCAGCGCGTCGGGCGTTCGCTGATCTATCGCGCCGATTATGCGGCTATGAATGGGCTGGTTGGCTACCTCATGGAAAATTGCTG
>JANLQV010000273.1:0-1856 GCA_031368025.1 Sphingomonadales bacterium
CATGGCCGCGCTCGACATGACGGGCGCCGATGGCATCGGCCTGTTCCGAACCGAATTTCAGTTCCTTGTTTCTGCCACAATGCCACAACGCGAGCGCCAGTTACGTCTCTATCGCGACGTCATTGAAGCGGCCGGTAAAAAGCCCGTGGTCTTCCGGACGGTCGATATCGGAGGGGACAAAGCCCTGCCCTATCTCCGTCATGACGGGGATGATGAAGAAAACCCGGCAATGGGCTGGCGCGCAATTCGCATCGCACTCGAACGCGACGGCCTGATGAAGGCGCAGGCGCGCGCGTTGCTCGAGGCAGCCGCCGGCAAGACCCTCAACGTCATGTTTCCGATGGTTTCGGAGCCCTGGGAGTTTGACCAGGCACGCGCCATTTTTGAGGCCCAGCACGACTTCCTTGTATCGCGCGGCAAGCGGGTCCCGGCGGCAATTCGTTACGGCGCGATGCTGGAAGTTCCGGCCCTTGCCGAATGCCTGGACATTTTGTTGCCGAAGCTGGAGTTCATCTCGATCGGCACGAACGATCTGACACAGTTCCTGTTTGCGGCCGATCGCGCCCACCCCAAGCTTGCCGAGCGATTTGACTGGCTCTCGCCTGCGATACTCCGTTTTCTGGCACGCGTGGTCAGGGAATGCGACGCAGCGGACGTGCCCGTAACTGTCTGTGGAGAAATGGGTGGCCGCGGGCTCGAGGCGATGGCGTTGATTGGCCTTGGCATCAAGCGCCTGTCGATCACGCCCGCTGCGGTTGGTCCGGTCAAGGCGATGGTCCGGTCGCTCGACATTGGCGCGATTCAGGACGTGATGGCCAAGTTATTGCAGAGCCCGCCTGTCGATATGCGCAAGTCTATCAGCGACTGGGCCGCAGCCAATAACATCGAGCTATGATCCCCCGCCCAGCCCAATGGCAATTGTGACGCACATCCGATGACTTTATCCGTTTCAAAAGTGCAGGCGATCAGCGTGATGGACCTGTTCACCATCGGCATTGGTCCTTCGAGTTCGCACACTGTTGGCCCGATGCGTGCGGCCCGCGACTTTGCCGAGCGCGCCTCAATCCGAAGCGACATTGAAACGATTGTTTGCGAGTTGTTCGGATCACTCGCCCTGACCGGGATTGGACATGCGACCGACACTGCAATTCTGCTCGGGCTTTCCGGGTGGCAGCCCGAAACTGTCGACCCCGATCAGATTGAAACCCTGAAAGGCGAGATTCGCACGCACGGTCGGCTGAAACTTGCGGGCCGTATCGATTTGCCATTTCGTGAAGCCGATCATTTATTGTTCCGGCGTGGGGAGTTCCTGCCTGGCCATGCAAACGCGATGCGTTTTTCGGCGCATCATCGGGATGGATCGTCGTTCGAAACCACCTATTTTTCAATCGGGGGTGGCGCCATATTGCGGTCGGGTGAGGCGCCCCCTTCATCCAACATCGTCCTTCCCCATCCTTTTTCGTCGGCGGCGGAATTGCTGGCGATTGGTGAGGCCAACACATTGACGCTCGCCGCGATCGTCGAAGCCAACGAATCTGCCTGGCGCGACGAAACCGAAACACACGGGTTTCTCGACGCAGTCCGGCTGGCCATGTTCGATTGCATAGAACGCGGGTGCCGCAATGATGGCGTGCTGCCCGGTGGCCTCAAGGTCCACCGACGCGCAAAATGCCTGCATGAGAGGTTGCAGGCACGCGGCCCGCGCAATGATCCTTCGACAGTTTTTGAATGGGTCAGCCTGTGGGCGCTTGCCGTCAATGAGGAAAATGCAGCGGGCGGCCGTGTCGTGACTGCGCCGACCAATGGGGCTGCTGGAGTGCATCGGCCGGCAGTGCAGCCGGCTTGTCACATAGGGT
>JANLQV010000289.1:0-2264 GCA_031368025.1 Sphingomonadales bacterium
GAAAGCGTTGATGCCGGGTTCGCCAAGGCGCGTGCCGCCAATGGTCAGGAACGCATCCTCGTCAATTGCGCCGGCACCGGCAGCGCGATGAAGACGGCGAGCCGTTCAAAGACCGATGGCTCGATCAAGCATTTCCCGCTCGACGCCTTCAACTGGCTGATCCAGATCAATCTGGTCGGCACCTTCCGCTGCGTTGCAAAATCGGCGGCGGGAATGCTGACGCTGGAGCCTCAGAATGAAGATGGCGAGCGCGGTGCAATGGTCAACACCGCCTCGGTCGCAGGTGAAGACGGCCAGATGGGTCAGGTCGCCTATTCGGCGTCCAAGGCGGGCGTGATCGGCATGACCCTGCCCATCGCGCGCGACCTGATGAGCGAAGGCATCCGCATCAATACGATCCTTCCGGGCATTTTCGAAACCCCGCTGATGCTCGGCGCGCCACAGAATGTGAAGGATGCGCTTGCCGCCTCCGTCCCCTTCCCCAAGCGCCTCGGCAAGCCCGAAGAATATGCCCATCTCGCGCTGACGATGATCGAGAACAGCTATTTCAACGGTGAGGACGTCCGCCTCGACGGCGCGATCCGCATGGCACCGCGTTGAACCTGTGAGCAAACCGGAAAGCTGGCGGCTCAACCCCGCCAGCTACCCTGTTACGCTCGACGTCCAGACCCGGTTCCAGGACCTTGATCCGAACGGGCATTTGAACAATGTCGCCTTCGCCGCACTGTTCGAACATGGCCGGGTGCGATTGAACCGCGGCGTTCGGCCTATGGAAGAGCGCCCGACCAACGAGCGGGCGATGGTCGCATCTGTCGCCATCACCTATCTGCGCGAAGGCAGCTATCCCGAGGACGCGACGGTCTGTTCGGGCACGGGACGCATCGGCACCTCAAGCTGGACGATCGAGCAAGCCATGTTCCAAAAGGGCGAATGCATCGCGACCTGCGATACGGTAGTTGTTTGTCGGACAGACAATGCCGCGAAGCCGCTGAGGGATGAATTGCGCGAGCAGTTGGAGAAGATGCTGACGACGGGTGGGCTTGCTAAATAGTTAGAATCGGATGTCGGTTTTCGGCCAGCTTGCGGACATTCGCATTGTCATGCATCGTGAGCCGATGGATCGCTTCAACGCTCTCGGCATGATCATGCTTGTCCTCGTCGGGGGCTGTGATCTTCGCCCGCAACCAATGCTTTCAAAATCAGAGGCGCAGGTGTGCTTGGGCAAGGGAGGCCGCCAAAGCCGAGCACCTTTCGGCGCGCCCATATGTCAGATCCCATATGCGGATGCTGGCAAAGCTTGCATGGGCAAGGCCGATTGCCTAGGCGACTGCCTCAGCGATGCGCCCGACAATTGGCTGGCGATACCTGTGGGGATGCCCGTGAGCGGACGTTGTGAAGTCGAAAGCAGTACATTCGGCTGCTATGCCAAGGTTGAGAATGGCAAGCTGGCGGAAGCATACCGTTGCGTGGATTGAACGCCCGCAAACCACTCTAAACAGGCATAAAAAACAACCATCCTATTATCGCATCCGACCAACCAACCCCTAATCGCAATCGGCACACGTCCCGCGCACTTCGATCACCGGGCGCACCGGATGGAAGCCCGCCTTCGTGGCCGCCGCCCGCACGCCGGAAGACAGGCTGTCGTCATCGATATGGGTCGTCTGCCCGCACGTGTCGCAGACGAGGAAGATGCAGTCGTGCACGCAATCGGGGTGCGCGTTGGCCAGATAAGCATTGGCGCTTTCGACCCGCATCGCAAGGTTCGAACCCACGAAAAGGTCGAGTATGCGATAGACGCTGTTGGCCGCGACCCGCTTGCCCCGCGCCTTCGACACCGCTTCGGCAATGTCATAGGCCGATGCCGGCTTTTCGAAACTGGCGAGCGCGTCGAAGATGCTGGCGCGCATATCGGTCCATTGCTCGCCCGATTTGAGCAAGGTCATCCGCGCCGCTTCCGCTAGCGACGGGCCGTGATGGAGGGTATGATCATGTGCGTGTTGGGCCATGCGGCAAATCTAGGCGCGCCGGGACGTCGGCGCAAGGTTCAGTTATGCGCGCGGCGGTTCAGGTCATGCCCCAGCGCGACAATCATCACACCCAGCACCGAATAGATCGTTTCAAGGCCGCCCTCATGCGGAAGAGTCAGCGCACCGGCCATCACGCCCAGCCCGAGCGATCCCACCCAGACCGGCATTGCATAGCCATGCTGCATTACGCCGCGGCCCAGCGCCAAGGCACCCAGCGACATGGCCATCATCAGG
>JANLQV010000297.1:0-2929 GCA_031368025.1 Sphingomonadales bacterium
GGTCACCTCGACGTTGAAAGTGCCAATCGGTGGGTGCGCCTTGAACTGGGTGCCGAGCATTTCCATCATATCCGGGCGGTCATTGGGCGCATCGACGCCGCCATCGGTGAATTTCAGGATGGAATTGGTGCCGTGAAGCGCGAGCCATTTCCCGCCCGCTTCCACCCATTTGCGAATTGCGGCGGCTTCATCCTTGGTCGGCATGAAATCACAGGTGTAGGTGATCAGCATGCTGCACTGATTGAGCCGTTCGATGTCAGCATAGTCGCAGGCGACGGTTGCGCGGATTTCAGGGTGCTCCGCGAGCAGTTTAAGAAGTTCAAGCCGTGCATAGTCAATGTCATGATATTTGCCGAC
This sequence comes from Sphingomonadales bacterium, assembly GCA_031368025.1. GTDB lineage: Bacteria > Pseudomonadota > Alphaproteobacteria > Sphingomonadales > Sphingomonadaceae > Aquisediminimonas. The sequence goes on from JANLQV010000297.1 coordinate 358, forward strand.
GGCGACGAAATGGGCATCAATGCGTTTGGCCATCGTCTATCCCCTGATCGTGCTGGCGCCGTCGACGGTCAGGTCGGCACCACTGGTGAAACTGGAATCCTCACATGACAGGAAGATGATCGCCTTCGCGACCTCTTCCGGCTCCCCGACACGGTTCATCGGGTGCGCGGACGCCATCGCTGTTTCAATTTCCTCTGGCGAAGCCGTGCCCGCATAGACGTAGCGATTATACATCGGTGTTCGGATCGCGCCGGGATGGACTGTGTTGGCGCGGATTGGCAAGCCTCTGGCAGCACAATCGAGCGCAACCGTTTTGGTCAAGTGGGTGACGGCAGCCTTTGATGCACAATAAGCCGCCATATTCGCCGCGGCCCGTTGCGCGAGCATCGATCCGACATTGACGATCGTGCAGGGTTCACCCGCCTCGGCCATAGCCGGGATTGCGGCTCGGCAACCGTAGAAGGTGCCGTTCAGGTTGATGTCGATGTGGCGGCGCCAGCTATCGAGATCGACATCGACTGTATTCCCCGGCTCCGAAATACCAGCGATATTGCACAGGGTGGTCAGCTTGCCAAAACGGGCGACCGTTGCCGCAACTGCGGCTTCCCAAGCCTTCAGATCACGCACATCAAGCGCAACCGCATCTGCGTTCTCACCGAGTTCGGTGGCGAGTGCCTTTGCTTTGTCCAACTGAAGATCGCCCAGCATCACACTGCCTCCTTCAGCCACGATCATCCGGCCCAACGTGCCGCCAATTCCTTCAGCACCCCCTGAAATGAGGGCAACCTTTCCCGACATGCGGCCCATATTATCTCTCCAGAATTGCCACGCCGGATAATCCGGGGGCGCCGTAAACATGGCTATAAGCAGTCTTCGGCGCATTGGGCACTTGCCTGGCACCGCCGCGTCCGCGCAACTGCACGGTGTTTTCGTATATCTGCCTCAGCCCCGAAGCGCCCACGGGTTCGCCACAAGCGATGCAGCCGCCATCGGTGTTGACAGGAAGAGTGCCTGTGATTTCAGTGCGACCTTCGGCGATCCACTGTTCCTGTTCGCCATCCTTGCAGAACCCGTTTTCGGACATGTGCATGATTTCAGCGCCTGACTCAGTGTCCTGAAGTTGCGCGACGTCGATGTCCTTCGGCCCGATGCCTGCCAGTTCATAGGCCGCGGTGGATGCCAGGACAGTCGGCTTGCCCCCATTGTCGATGTCTACTGACGCCGAAAAAACCTCGAATGATCCCGGGGGTCGGGTGCGCACTGCAATGCTGGCTATCTTCACCGCATCGGCGCCCAGTTCCTTAACCTTCTTTTCGCTCGCAAGGATCAGCGCGACGCCGCCTTCTGCAGGCGAACAGAACATGTATTTGGTGAGCGGATCATTGACCATCGGCGCGTTGAGGATCGTTTCCAGATCCACTTGCGATCGGCGCCATGCGTGATCGGCCTTTTCTCCGTTGCGGAACGCCTTTTCTGCGACGCGCCCCAGCGTCTCGCGACTGATCCCGTGCAATTGCATATAACGCTGGATCTTGAGTGCGAAAAACTGAGTGGTCAGCATCATGCCCGTTTCGCCATACCATTCGGGCAGGCCATAAGCCTTCGGATCGGCGTTGAAGGCCCCGCGGGGGTGCTTGTCAAAGCCGACAGCCAGCGCCACATCAAATTCACCCGCCGCAATTGCGTTTCGCGCAGATGAAAGCGCGCTGCCGCCGGTCGCACAGCCATTGTTGACGTTGATAAAGGGGAGTCCGGTCAGCCCCAGCTCATTGACCATGATATCGGCGCTCCCCGCGGCTGCCGAACCGCCATATGCGCATTCGACATCAGTCCATTCGAGGCCTGAATCCGCCATTGCCTGGCGAACGGCGAACACGCCCTGATCTCGCCCCGAGCGTCCGTCCGTGCGGCCAAACGGGTGAATCCCGGCACCAATGATATAAACGTCTCTCATGATTTTTTCTCCGGACGGAAGGCATAGGTCGAACGGCGATCATCGAACGGTGCGACGACAAACTCCATTGTCATTCCCAGCCGCAAATCTTCCAATGCTGCGCCAACAATTCGGGTTTCAACGATCACTTCGCCCGGCAATTCGACATAGCCAAGCAGAAAGGGTTCAAACACGTCTGGCCCGTCATAGGGCGACTTCGGTTTGAAATCCTGGCGTGTCCAGGACCATAAAGTGCCGGTGCGTGACAACGGATAGGGCTCCACGTCAGAGGCTGCGTCTCCGTCCGGGCAGGGGAAGATGATCTTCCCGTTCGATAGCCGGCCGCCAATCAGCCGGGGATCGGGTTCATTGGTCCAGAGGTTGGACGCGATCGGTTGAAGTGCCTGGCTCATGCTGTCGGATTTCCTGTTGTGCGCATCGGATGATGGGAACGAGTCGTCATGCGCGTTTCCCAAACCGGATCGGCAGCTTTGTAATGCCGCGAAGCAACATGTTTGGTGGAACCGTAATCGCCGTTTCATCAGCGATTTCAAAATCCGTCAGCCGAGCCAGCAACTCGTCAAAAGCAACCGTCACTTCCTTGCGGGAGAGCATGTTGCCGACGCACATATGGATGCC
>JANLQV010000302.1:0-1708 GCA_031368025.1 Sphingomonadales bacterium
GAAGTCGTGCGCCGGATCACCGGGCGTTCACTCGGGACGGTGTTTCGCGAAGAGATTGCCGAACCCTTGGGTGCAGATTTCCATATCGGGCTTCCGGCTTCGGAAGATGGCCGTGTTGCCGATCTGATCCCGCCGCCGCCGGGTGACGGCATCTCGGATCGTTCGGCAGATGAAATTGCCGCCAATATGGCCAACAATCCGGGGCTCGACGTTCTTGCGACGCGCACTCGGGCATGGCGCGGTGCGGAAATTCCCGCCGCTGGCGGCACCGGCAATGCGCGCTCGGTTGCCGAAATCCAGTCAATCCTTGCCAATGGTGGCATTGCCAAAGGCAAGCGCTTCCTGTCCGAAGCTGGGTGCCGCAAGGCTCTGGAACTCCAGGTAGAGGGCGATGATCTGGCTTTGGGCGTTCCCGTGCGCTTCGGGCTTGGCTTTGGCTTGCCCGGCGGGATGGTCCCGCTGCCCAACCCCAACAGCATGTATTGGGGCGGCTATGGCGGATCGCTGGTCATCATCGACATGGATGCGCGCACCACTTTTTCCTACGTCATGAACCGGATGGAGGGCACCACGACGGGAGACATGCGCGCCTTCAGCCTGGCAATGGCGATGTGGCAGGCAATGGCGGCCTGATCACCAGGGCGTGCCATCCTTGTGGCACTGTTTATTCAGGCTAGCGTCGAGATACATGTCAATATCAGGATAGTGGCAGTCGCTCTCGGATGGTCGTCCGACCACGACATAAACGCAATCGCGATCGCTGCGGTTGATCATGCAATGCCCGTTGCCGTCATTCTTCGGGAAAGACGCACAGTCGCCGGGCCGCATCGGCGTTTCACCCGAATCATCGATCAAGACCGCTTCACCTGAGATGATCACGGCAAATTCGTCCTCTCCCTCATGCCAGTGACGTTGCCCGGACCATGCGCCGGGCTTCAGTGTCACATGGCTCACCCCGAAATCGGAAAGACCGGATGCGGGCGCCAAGCGGCGATACCAGCGCTCTTTGACCTCCTCGGCATAGGCGGGCGGATATCCGGTGGCGTTCGTCTGGGCGATGGTTTCAAGGTCGAGCTTGGGCATAGAAGGGCCTCGCTTTGCATTTTGCGACCTACAGGCTAGGCGGAGCCCATGATCGATGCAATCCGGCTGGCCCAAGACCTGATCGCCGCCCCGAGCGTGACGCCCGCGACGGGGGTGGTGTTTGACGTTCTGGAAGCGGCGTTGCGCCCGATCGGCTTTGAAGTGGATCGCTTCGTGGCGGGTGAGGCCCCCGATGGCCCCGTCGAGAACCTGTTCGCGACTCGCGCCGGAGCGGGAACGGGCAAACATTTCGCCTATGCCGGGCATCTGGACGTCGTGCCGCCGGGGCCGGGCTGGAGCAGCGATCCGTTCGCGCCCGAAATCAGGGGCGAGTTGCTTTATGGGCGCGGCGCGGTGGACATGAAATCGAGCATTGCCGCCTTTGTCGCGGCCATCCCCGCCGAAACGACCGGACGGATCAGCCTGATCATCACCGGAGATGAGGAAGGGCCGGCCGTGCACGGCACCGTGGCGCTGATCGAACATATCGAGGCGCGCGGGCTAATCCCGGACCTCTGCCTTGTGGGTGAGCCGACTTCGGTCAACCGGCTGGGGGACATGATGAAAATAGGGCGGCGCGGTTCAGTCAATATCTGGCTGACCGTTGCCGGCGTGCAGGGCCATG
>JANLQV010000319.1:0-11662 GCA_031368025.1 Sphingomonadales bacterium
TTGGGCGCGCCGGTGGCCAGCACGACAGCGTCGTAAAGGCTCGTCAGTTCCGCGATGCTGACATGGGTTCCGACCGACACATTGCCGACAAAGCGGACATTTTCCGACAGATTGACCGTCTCGTAGCGCTTGTAGACACCCTTGATCGACTGGTGATCAGGCGCGACGCCAAAGCGGATCAAGCCATATGGAACCGGCAACCGGTCAATAATGTCCACCCGCACATCATCGCCAAACTTCTTCTGTGCGGCCTCTGCGGTATAGTAACCCGCAGGGCCAGATCCCACGATCGCGATATGCCGCATGAGACCCGTTCTCCCTTATGGTGCCGAACGGGATGCTAGCGGTCAGAAAGAAGAGTGCAACCCTACTCCGCCGCCATTGCCAGTTCGGTGGTCTGTGGACCCCGCAGGACGATGCCGGGGTGCACGCCCAGATACGTGCCGTTGCGAAACGTTACCTGGCCAGACTTGATCGTATAATCATAGCCCTCGGCCTTTTGGAGCAGGCGCTTGCCCCCTGCCGGCAAGTCGAATGCCAGCCAGGGTTTGCCGAGCTTGAGCTTGTTCATGTCAATCACATTGATGTCCGCCAGATAGCCCGGGGCAATCAACCCGCGATCGTCGAGGTGGTAGAGGAGCGCAGTATCACGGCATTGGCGCTTGATTGCGTTCTCAAGCGTGATGCGGGCTTTTTTGCGGTCGCGCACCCAATGCTGGAGCATGAAGGTGGGCGATGCCGCGTCGCAGATCGTGCCGCAATGCGCGCCGCCGTCAGACAGGGAGTTCACGCAATCGTCGCTGTTCTGCAGATCGAGCAGGAAATCGAGATTGCCGTCAGCATAGTTCAGGATCGGGAAGTAGATGAAGCCCCGGCCCTCATCGCGCATCAGCAGGTCATAGGCATATTCTTCACCCGAAATGCCCGCCGCCGCCGCACGGGCGAGGATCGTTTCATCCTGCGCAGGTTCATAGTCGAAGTCTGGGCCCATCTCGAACTGGATGAACCAGCCGCCCGCGACAACGTACAGCAATTCGATCACGTCGCTTTCGGGAAAAACATTTTCCTCAGCCAGCAGCTTTGCCTTGAACGCCGGATCCTTCAGATGGGCGAGCTGTTCCGCCCAGGGAAGGGTCTCGATCTCGACCCAGGAGGGCTTGAAGCGGAAGGGATGGACGGTGCCCTGCCACGCCATGACGATGCCGGTCCCACGCAACGCAATCTGGGCGATGATATTGGCACCCTTGGCATTTTCCGCGCGCATCGTTTCGATCTGTTCTTCGAGCGGCAGTTCCTTGGCGATCGACTGGAGCGCAGCGAAGGTCACGGGCATCCCGGTTTCGCGGCTGAGTTCGCCCATCCATTCAAACTCGTTCCACTCGCGCTTCAGGTCGCTTGCCATTTCGAACACGCCATAACCGACCCGGCCCATCGCACGGCCGATGCCGATCAATTCGTCCTTGGTTGCCGTCGTGCCGGGAACCAGCACGCCATCCACCGATTTGTGGAGGATCGTGCGCGACGTCGAAAAACCAAGTGCACCGGCCCGCAAGCCTTCCTCGACGATCTTCGACATTTGGGCAATGTCGGTTTCGGTCGGCGCTTCGTTGTTCGCACCGCGCTCGCCCATCACATAGGCACGGACGGCACCGTGCGGCACATGCGTCCCCACATCAATCGTGCGCGGCAAACGCTCAAGCGCATCGAGATATTCGGGAAATGTTTCCCAGTCCCAGGTCATGCCTTCGGCGAGCGCGGTGCCCGGAATATCCTCAACGCCCTCCATAAGGCCGATCAGCCAGTCATGCTTGTCTTTCTTGGCAGGCGCAAAGCCGACGCCGCAATTGCCCATGACGACGGTGGTGACGCCGTGCCAGCTTGAGGGCGCCATTTCGGCATCCCAGGTTGCCTGCCCGTCATAATGGGTATGCACGTCGACAAAGCCGGGGGTTACGATCCTGCCGGTCGCGTCGATTTCTTCGCGGCCTTTGCCATCGATTTTGCCAACCGCCGAGATCAGCCCGCCATCAATAGCGACATCGCCCTGAAACGATTGGCCGCCTGTACCATCAACGATTGTCCCGCCCCGGATGACCAGATCGTGCATTTCGACTCTCCTGCGTTTCTATTTGAAACCGAGACTATCACAGGCTGACGTAAACGGAAGGGAGAAATGTCACAGCGTAACGATCACCTTGCCCTTGGCGTGGCCCGCCTCGAGATGGGCGATTGCGTCCGCGATCTTTTCGAAGACGAAGGTCTTGTCGACGACAATCTTGAGAGTCCCGGCATCGACCAGCGCGGCGAGCGCGGCAAGATCGGCGCTGCGCGGATGGAGAAAATAATAGTGATAGGAAACGCCATTCGCCGCCGCCTTGCGACGCAGACCGAAGCTTGCCAGCCAGAACAGGAACTTCAACCCAGCGCCGATCCCCAGCTCTTTGCTTGCCGTCGAAGGCGTTGGCATGCCAGCAATCGAAATGACCGTGGCCCCGCGCTTGGCAACCTTGAAACACGCCTCAAGCGCATCTCCACCCGCCAGATCGAACACGGCGTCAAAACTGCGACCGACACTGGCAAGATCGGTGGTCGTGTAGTCGATGACATGATCGGCACCCAGTGAGCGCACCAGAGCATCGCCGCGCGGCGAAGCCGTGGTTGTCACTTCGGCCCCCATCAGCTTGGCGAGCTGGATTGCAAACGTCCCGACACCGCCCGCACCGGCCGTAATCAGGACGCGCATGCCCGGGCGGACGTGCAGCAGGTCGCGCAGCACCTGCTGGGCGGTTTGTCCGGCAAGCGGAAGCCCGCTTGCGACCGCAAGGTCGATCGTGGCCGGCGCCAACGTCGCGCACCCCTCATCGATGCGGGCAAACTCGGCAAAGCTGCCCATTTCCGTGATTCGGGAACAGGCGATTACCCTGTCACCGACCTTGAACTGCGTGACGGCAGAGCCAATCGCGATCACTTCGCCGGACAGGTCATTGCCAAGCGTCGCAGGCAATTTCGGACGGTACATGATCTTCAAGGCGCCCTGTCGCGTTTTGTAGTCGACCGGATTGAGGCTGATGCCGATGGTCTTGACCAGAAGATCGTTGGAACCAACCGCCGGGGTGGGCACGTCATCAAGCGAGGCACCCTCGGGGCCGCCATAACGATGCAAGCGATAGGCTTTCATGATGTCATTCGCTCCCCCATGTCCGTGCGCAAGATGTGCGTGCGCGAGCCGACGATTGCAAGGCGCATCGCTGGCTGGACATGCCGCAGTTTCCATTTCCAATGTTGGAGAGGGAGTGGACTGTCCGGTTTTGGGTGAAATACGCTCAATGCTGACGTGGCAGCATGCCGATTTCACCGAGCCAAGCCTCGACTAGCGATGGCCATTGGTCGACCGGATGGCCAGTAGGACGCAGCCCAAAGGCGTGACCGCCCTTGGCGAAGAGGTGAACTTCTGCGGCAACCCCAGCATCCTCAAGCGCGCGGGCATAGATCAGGCTTTGCCTAATGCCGTCGACTTCATCGTCCCACGCTTGCAGGATGAATGTCGTCGGCGTTTGCTCGGTGACATGCAGCGAAGGATCCATATTCCAACCATTTCCCCGCCAGATGTGGCCGGGATACACAGCAATGGCAAAATCGGGACGGCTGCTAATTTGATCCACTGCATCGACCGGCTTGTAGGCAGGTTCAAATACATTGCTTGTTTCTGCCACCAGATAGCCCCCTGCCGAAAAGCCAATGACGCCAATCCTTTTTGGATCGATGGCGAGCGATTTCGCCTTGGATCGCACGAGCCTGATTGTGCGCTGGGCATCTTGCAAGGCACGGCGGATCTTTGGAGTGATGTGGCAATCGCAGTCACTGTCATATTGATCGTCGCTTTTGGGTACTCGGTACTTTGAGACGATGCAGGTGACACCCTTTGCGGTAATCCAGTCGCAGACTTCGGTGCCCTCTAGGTCGATCGCCAGTTCTTCAAATCCTCCGCCCGGAAACACGATTAGAGCAGTGCCGGTATTCCGTCCTTGGGGGGGATAGACCGTTGTCGTCGGCTCACTGACATCCTTTACTCCGGTAACCGGTAGTCCGGCAAACCGCTTTGGGTTGGTGCTGATTTCCAAGGATTCGGGCGGCTGCGAAATCCCCTGCATATCCGGCGGTCCGTTCGGCCACAGCGCAATTTGCTGTTGTTCCGTCGGGGGCCATGCTTTGGGCTTCTGCTCACCGGTCTTTGCAGATTGCACATTGCAACTGCCGAGGCACAGCGAGAAAAGTGCGACTACCATAAATCTCAGCATCAGCTTCTCCCGCAGCTTGCCCCGATTCAGTATGGTTTACCGCGGGAGCGAGCGACCGCTATTGAGGTGGAAATCAATCAGCTGCAACGTCCGAAAAGTTGTCGAAAACGGAATTTGGAACAGTCGCCACTCACCAGCCTTCCCTATAGCACCGCCCAGCCACTAAAGCAGCACAATGACAGGCCGCTCCGATTCTTTCGATGCAATCATCCTTGGCGCGGGCGGGGCGGGGCTGATGTGCGCGGCCACCGCCGGGCAGCGCGATCGCCGCATCCTGCTGATCGATCATGCCAACGCGCCGGGAAAGAAGATCCTGATCTCGGGCGGCGGGCGATGCAATTTCACCAACATCAATGCGACCGCTGATCGCTTCATTTCGGCAAACCCGCATTACGCCAAATCCGCGCTTGGGCGGTACCGTCCGGACGATTTCATTGCGCTGGTCGAGGCACACGGAATTGCGTGGCACGAAAAAACCCTCGGGCAGTTATTTTGCGACGGGTCAGCGCGCCAGATTGTCGACATGCTTCTCGATGAATGTGCGAAGGGCAGGGTCGATCTAGCCTTGGGCCAGCCGGTCGGAGAGATCGAACATGGCGATGGCGTTTTCCGCATCCATCTTGGCAACCGGATCGTCTCGGCACCTGCGCTCGTCATCGCAACGGGTGGCCCCTCTATCCCCAAAATGGGAGCAACGGGATTTGCCTATGATCTGGCGCGCCGCTTCGGCCTGAAAGTGGTTGAACCGCGTCCGGCCCTGGTTCCGCTCACCCTGTCTGGTCAGGATGCGCTTTTCACGTCGCTCTCCGGCGTCTCTGCAAATGTCGAGACACGGATCGGAAAGACGGCATTCCGCGAAGCCGCGCTCTTCACGCATCGTGGGCTATCCGGTCCGGCAATCCTCCAGATCTCATCCTATTGGCGGCATCAGCAGCCGGTCGCGATCAATTTCCTACCCGATCACACCGAAGGCTGGCTGCGCGAGGCCAAACGGGAGCGGCCGCGGATCGGTTTGCGCACGGCGTTTGGTGAAGTCCTTCCGGACCGGCTGGCACAAGCCCTTGCCGAGCAACTGGCTATCTCGGGCGAGTTGGGCGCGCAGACCGACCGGAGCCTCGAGGCGGTAGAGCTGCGGCTAGCGCAGTGGGAGTTTCACCCCAATGGCACCGAGGGCTTTGCCAAGGCGGAGGTTACAGTCGGCGGGATCAGCACGGATGGCCTGTCCTCGCAAACCATGGAAGCGCGCCGCGTGCCCGGACTATACGCCATAGGCGAGGCCGTCGACGTGACCGGCTGGCTCGGCGGTTACAATTTCCAATGGGCCTGGGCGAGCGGAGTCGCGGCCGGGCAGGCGATCTGATTGGCGCGACTCAGGCTTCGACGATCGTCTCGAATCCGCCGAAAACCATCCGCTTCCCGTCGAAGGGCATGGCTCCACTGCCGCCCATCGCCATCCGTTCATCTGCCATCGCCTTCGCGTTGCCCGCATCCCGCGCTTCTTTCGACGGCCAGGTGATCCAGGAAAAGACAATATTCTCTCCCGCCTCCGCTTTGACCGCCATGCGGAAATCGGTCGTCTTGCCATCGGGCAGGTCATTGCCCCAGCACTCGACGACACTCAGCGCGCCATGCTCCTTGAAGATCGGCGCCGCCTTTTGGGCCAACTCCAGATAGGCTTGCTTCTTGCCTTCCGGAACCGGGATCACGAATCCGTCCACATAAGTCATCTCATGTCTCCTTTGCTGCTGCTTCGGCGAGCGCGGCAAGTTGCGCGGCCACAGTCCCCCAACCTTCAATGAAGCCCATTGATTCATGTTGCTTCATCGCCGTCTCGTCCCAATGCCTCGCCCCGGCGCGATAATGGGTGCCTCCGTTACTGGGGGTCAGTTCGAAAAAGCCCACCATGAAGGCCTTTTGCGGAATCCAGCCCTTCGAGAAAGCATCGGTAAAGACAAAGCCCCTGTTGGGAACCACTTCGAGGAACACGCCCTCGCCGCCCGACTCCTCACCGTTCGGGCCGCGCATCACCATTGCGCTGCGCCCACCGGAGCGCCAGTCCTGCTCGATGATTTCGGTCGTCCACGGCTTTGGACACCACCATTCGATCATGCGTTCGGTCATGACCTGCCAGACGGTTTCAGGCGGGGCGTCGATGTGGCGCTCGACCGCAAGTTCAAAGGGCGCTTCGGCCATGGAATATCCTTTCTACGGAAGGGTCTCAGTCCCGATCGGGGGCCCCGAGCGGAAAATATGAGCGATAGGGCCGCGCGGCTTCGACGCATTGCTTGACGGAGGGGCGCGCAAGCAAGCGTGCCCGATAGGCCTTGAGGTTCGGGTAATCGTCGCTGATTTGATGTGCCCAGTCGGCATAGAACAAGGATGGCGCGGCAGCACAGTCGGCCATGCTGAAACCGGAAGCGGTCGCCCAATCGCGGTCCTTGATCTGCGTATCCAGCCAGCCATAGACGGTCTCGAGCGCGATCTTGGCGTTCGCCAGGATTGACGGCACGCGCTCATTTTCGGGCCGCAGGGAATCGCCCACAGCTTCCTGCATCTTGCCCATCACATGATTGTCGAAGATCCGGTCGAACGTGCGCACGTCCAGAGCCGCTTCAAAGTCGGCCGGAATCATCTTCGGAGAGTCCGGGTAGCGATGGTCGAGATATTCGATGATGATCGAGGATTCGAACAACACGCGTCCCTCATCGACGACCAGCGGGAATTTGCTCACCGGCCAGAGCTGGTTAAGCCGCCGGCCATTATCCGCATGCTCGGGGCCAAGCATGCGGAAATCATAGTCGATGGCTTTTTCGTGGAAGGCGATCTGCGCCTTCCAGGTGTAGGACGAGAAAGGATGGCCGAAGAGTTCCACCTCAGGCCGCCTTTGCGCTTGCAACCGCGCCTTCGATGGCGGCGATGTCGATCTTCTTCATCGGCATCATCGCCTCGAAGGCCCGCTTCGCCACTTCGCCGCCTGCTGCCATTGCATTGGTCAGTACCTCAGGCGTAATTTGCCAAGACAAGCCCCATTTGTCCTTGCACCAGCCGCACTGGCTTTCCGCGCCGCCATTGCCCACGATCGCGTTCCAATAGCGATCGGTTTGCTCCTGGCTATCGGTCGGCACCTGGAAGGAAAAGGCTTCGCTGTGCTTGAACCTCGTCCCGCCATTGAGGCCAATACAGGCCACGCCGAGCACCGTGAACTCGACCGTCAGCACGTCGCCCGCCTTGCCGTCGGGATAGTCGCTCGGGGCGCGGTGTACGGCATCCACATGACTGCCCGGAAAGGTCACCGCATAAAAATTCGCGGCTTCTTCTGCGTCCTTGTTGTACCAGAGGCATATCCTGACCATGCTCATACCAGCCACCCCTTGCGCCGCCAGCGATGGGCCAGCCATAGTTGCACGGCGCCAACGGTGATGAGGAACAATGGGAACGCCATGATGCCATAGCCCTCGCGCCCTGCCGTTTCGAGCAAGACAGGATTGCTGAACTGGACAATCAGCGCCAGCAGGCTCAGTGCGAACAGCGGAAAGGCGGCACCACGCCGCAGCAGCAAGGTGATTGCACCAAAGGTTCCGGCAAAGACTGCCGTCGCATAGGCAATCCACACCCGCGCTGTCATGTGCGTCCAAAGGAATTGCTGGGTCGCGGGTAATTTGGCGATCTCATGCGCGTCCATTCGCCATTGGCTGACAAAAAAGCCGACGCCGATCAGGTTCCACAAAAGCAGCGTAATCGCCACCCAGCGCAGCGATTTTGGCGGGATAATGTCCATCTCCGTTCTCCCTAAATTTTCCGGCCGACAAGCGCAAAACTCGCACCTTGCGGATCGAAGCCGTTGATGATGAAATCGCCGCCGGGGACTTCGACCGGTCCGTGGAAGATCCGGCCGCCTTTGGCATTCACGGTTGCGACCGCAGCATTGATATCGGGCACGCGGAAATAATAGGTCCATGCCGCAACGGGCTGGTGGGGCGTCTTGGTCATCATCGCGCCGATCACGCCGCCATGCCGCAAGAATTCATATTTTCCCATCGCGCCCATGTCCATTTCGCCATCCTTCTGCCAGCCGAACTGGCCGGTGTAGAAATCGAGCGCAGCCGTCTGGTCGGTCGTGGCCAGCTCGTTCCAGGCGCAATGGCCGGGCTGCGGACGATCGGCGGCGAAGGCCATGCTTGTTCCGTCCGATGCGCCTTTCATGATGTAGAACAACACGCCCTGGGGGTCGGCAACAAAGGCGAAACGGCCGACGCCAGGGATATCCTGCGGTTCCATATGGACAGACCCGCCCGCCGCCTTGATTTGCGCCGCCTTGGCATCGACATCGTCGACGCCGATATAGCCAAGCCAGCTTGGCGGCATCGGTGCGCCTTCGGGGATCTTCATTATCCCGCCGACGCCGTCTGGGCCCATCGAGGTGATGATATAGTCCAGCCCCCCTGGCCCTGTGCCAGCAAAGCTCCATCCCAGCACCGCGCCATAGAAATCCTGCGCGGCGACGGGGTCGCTGGTCAGCAGTTCGTACCAGATGAAATCGCCATGCTTGTTCGCCATCTCAACTCTCCTTCACTTTGACGTCTTTGAACAACAATTCGAAATAGCGTTTCAGATGCGCAACGCTGTCGCGCGCGACGCCAGCGTCACCCTTCGCCTTGGCCAGAATGAATCCGCCCTGCAGCACCGCCTGGATATGGAGTGAAAGGCTCTTGGCAGAGACGGCGGTAACGCCATGACGCACGATTGCTTCGGCAATATCGGCTTCAAGCATTGCGGCATTGCCCGAGATGCTGGCATCACAGGCATCACGGATCGCGGGACTGGTCCTGAAACTTTCCTGAACCATCGTTCCGGCTATGCAGCTGAATCCCTCTGGCGGGCCCTCGATCAGTCCAGCGCGGAAATCGATATAGCCAAGCACGCGGTCGAGGGGATCTTCGTGCCAATTATAGGCAGCATCCTTGAAAAAGCGTCCAGTCGTTTCCGACCAGAAGTTGGCTGCAGCGACGCCCAGCGCTTCCTTGCTTGCGAAATGATGGAAGAACGCGCCCTTGGTCACACCCGCTGCGGCGCACAGATCATCCACCGATGTACCCGCAAAACCCTTGGTGCGGATCACCACCACTGCGGCTTCAAGCAGCTTGGCCTTGGCGCCGACAGGCACGGGCCGGAATGTTCGATTCGTTTGCATATCACAAACATACCGACCGGTTTGTATGTGTCAATTGGAGAAAAAGAAGGGCCCGCCGGTTTCCCAACGAGCCCTGTTATTTGACGGCCGTTGGTTCAGGTCAGAACTTGAACCCAGCCTCCACGCCCCAGACCCGGGGTTCGTTGACGAACCCGGTCAGATTGTTGAAGTCGATCCCGCCCACTGCCGACGTATCCTTGGTGATGTTGCGGACGAATGCTGCAATATCATAATGGTCCGTCTTGTAGCCGACCCGAAGGCCGCCTTCGAGCAGATGCGCATCCTGGAACTCGACCGAGTCATACAGGAAGAAATTGATCTTCGAGCGATAGGCCCAATCGGTATAGGCATAGACTTCGCCATTGCCGACCGGAACGGAATAGCTTGCGGTCATGTTGGCAATCCAGCGCGGGCTCTGCGGCAGGCTGTTGCCATTGATGTTGACGATCGCTGCCGAGAAAGGCGCGGCAGGCACCACAATCGGATCGAGGATCGTGCACAGTGAGACATTCGGGAAGGTATCGACCCGCACCGCCCCACATGCCGCTGTCGTCAGGCTCGGATCCTTGATCTTGGTATTGTTGTAGCTCAACCCGGCCGTCAGCAGCAGATGGCGGGCCGGTTTGAATTCGGCGTCGAGTTCGAAGCCATAGCCACGCACCTTCTTTGCATTGATCAGCCGGTTGGCGTTGATCCCGCCGCCAACCGCAGTCAGTTGGGCATTCTTGAGGTCATAGTAGAAGCCGCTCAGGTTGATCCGGCCCCTCCCGTCGAGAATGTCGGCCTTGATGCCGCTCTCATAGGAATAGATGGTTTCCGAATTGCCGATCGTCACGCCCGATTCAAGCGGCGTGGGCGTTGCCGGCGGGAACAGGATTCGACCCTGGATACTGGGCGCGCGATAGCCTTTGGCGACGCGGGCATAGAGTTTGACGTCGTCACTCGCATCATATTTGGCCGTAACGTCCCACGTGATGTTGTCATCCTTGACCGAGCGCGCAACCGCACCGAGCGGGTTCTGGAGGAAGCCGGGAAACTGCGTATCCTTGGTCCGGGTCACATTATACCGGCGCCGGTCATTATTGTAGCGGATGCCGCCCGTCACGCTGAACTGATCGGTCAGCTTGTAGGTCAGCGAACCGAAGAGGCCATAGGCCTTGCTCTTCTGCTGCTGGCTGACAAGGATATTGACCGCGCCCGGCAGGTTGTTCGGATCGCCAAGCGTCGAATAATTCTCGCTGACGATGCGCAGGCTTTCATCGAAGTAAAAGAACCCCCCCTGATAGGAAAGCGCATTGTCTCCATTGCTCTCGATCCGCAGTTCCTCGGTGAACTGCTTGAGGCTTGGCACACTGTCCCGGGTTTCCGCCGTAAAGGGAATGACGCCTGGCCCGGTCAGCGCGGGCGGGAGAAAGGATGCGCCAAAGCCGCCATCGACATCACCGACCGAAGTGGCATCGCCATCCCAATAGCTGGTGACGGAGATCAGCGAGACCGGGCCTGCGTCATAGGTGATCCGGGCGGAGCCGTTATAGGTGTTGACGCTCTGGTCATTCTTGCCGTCGGTTGAAACCTGGTAGCGGTTGAAGTTGGCGTTGAGGCCCTTTTGCCCGCGCGTGAAGACGTTGGCGCGGAACACCCGCGCCGTGCCCGTGAGCGTGCGGAGCTGGCCGCCCAGGAGGATGTCGAGATCATCGCTGGGCTTGACCAGAAGCTGGAGCCGTGCGGCAAACTCTTCATAGCCTTCTAGTGCATTTTTTTTGGGAGCACTCGGATTCACATTGTCGATGTAATTGTCCTGACGCTGGTAAAGCACTGAAAGCCGCGCCGACACTGAATCGCCTGCCAGCTTCCCGCCGACCGCGCCTTGCGCGTTGACGGCATTGAAGCGGCCATAGGAAACACGGCCATAGCCGTTGAGATCGTCACCCGGCTTCTTCGAATCGAACTTCACGATGCCTGCGGGAGTGTTGCGGCCAAACAGCGTTCCCTGCGGTCCACGCAGGACTTCAACGCGATCAAGATCGAATACCGGAAATCCCTTGAGGATCGGATTTTCGAGGACAACATCGTCATAGACAAGGCTGACCGGCTGCGACGCGTTGAAATCGAAATCGGTATTGCCAAGGCCGCGGATATAGAAGCGCGGGAAGGTCCGCCCGAACGAGGATTC
>JANLQV010000300.1:0-3393 GCA_031368025.1 Sphingomonadales bacterium
GTCGATGCCAACGTGCTGATTTTCGAACGGATACGCGTAGAAGTTCGGCGCGGTCGTAACACGCTGGCATCGTGTGAATTCGGATATAAGGAAGCGCGCAGCGCGATTTTCGACGCGAACATCACCAACGTGATTTCAGCGATCATCATGTTCTGGTTTGGCTCTGGCCCGATCCGTGGCTTTGCGGTGGTGCTGTCTCTCGGGATCGCGACCTCCGTCTTTACCGGGGTGACGTTCACGCGCCTGATGGTTTCCGAATATCTCAAGCGCGCGCGCCCGCGCGAACTCAATCTCTAAAGGCTCCGCACTCATGCGCCCGATCAAGCTTATCCCGGACAACACCAACGTCCCGTTCCTCTCCTATCGCTGGTGGGCAATGGGCTTGTCGATCATGCTGCTCATCGCCTCGGTCGGGCTGGTTGCGGTCAGAGGCCTCAATCTCGGTGTCGATTTTTCGGGCGGGCAGCAATTTCGCATCGCCTTTTCGGCACCGGCACAGGTGGAGGACCTGCGCACGCGAGTGAGCAATCTTGGCCTGGGTGAAGCCTCGGTCCAGCAATTTGGCGACGCGAAGAAAGTCGCGATCCGCATGCACCTGCCTGATGGCGACAAGGAAGCGACCGACGCCGCAGTGAGAACCGTTCGCACTGCAATTACCGCAAAATACCCGGATGCCCGGTTTGACAATGTCGAAGCCGTGTCGGGCAAGGTTTCCGCCGAGTTGCTGCGCACCGGGGCCATTGCCCTGACGCTCGCGATGCTGGGGATCGCGCTTTATATCTGGTTCCGCTTTGAATGGCAGTTCGGCGTCGGGGCCCTGTTCACATTGTTCCACGACGTTGTCCTGACCTTCGGCTTCTTTTCGCTGACGCAACTGGAGTTCGACCTGAACGTCGTCGCCGCGATCCTGACGATTATCGGCTATTCGCTGAACGACACGATCGTCGTCTATGACCGGATTCGTGAAGACCTGAAAAAGTGGCGCAAGATGGAGATCGAGCCGCTGCTCAACATGTCGGTCAACGAAACCCTGTCGCGAACGATCGTGACATCGCTTTCACTGATCCTGACGCTCACCATCCTGCTGGTGCTTGGCCCGGATGTCAGCTTCGGCTTCACCGCCGCCATGCTGCTCGGCATCGTGATCGGAACCTTTTCGTCGATCTACGTTTCCGCGCCGATCCTGATCTGGCTCAACGTGGGTTCGAACAGTTTCGTCCCCGCTGCTCCGGTTGGCGTCAATGAGCGGACTGCAAAGCCCGAAGGCTTCATCAAATAAGCGAGGCCAGGTGCGCGTAGAGCGCGCTGCTATTCGCGTCCCATGTGAACCGCTCGGCAATTTTGCGCACAGCCAGCGGGTCGCGCGGATGATCAACCAAATCGCGGATCGCATCGGCAATCGCGCCTGCTTCGGCCGGCACAAGATGGCCTGCCAATGGACTATCGACAACTTCGCGCGCACCACCGACGTCGGTGATGACAAGCGGCGTGCCGCAAGCCAGCGCCTCAACCCAGACATTGGCCAGCCCTTCCGAAACAGAGGCAAGCGCCATTGCATCAGCCGCGCCCATCCAGCGCGCAATCTCTTCATGGCCGATCGAGCCGGTAAAGCGGACGCGATCAGCCAGCCCAAGCGCCAGAGCCTGGTTTTCATACGCCGCGCGCTCCGGCCCGCTGCCGATCAACACCAGAGCCGCATCGGGCAAGGCCGCAAGCACTTCGATGAGAAGTCCCTGCCCTTTGCGCTTGCCAAGCGTTCCTACTGACACAATCAACGGCCCGTTTATGCCAAGGGCAGACTTGGAGCTTTCGCGGTCGACTGGCCGGAAAAGATCAAGATCGACACCAGTATGATGAACAAGGATACGATCACCCCGCATGCCCATCGCGACCATATCTGCCTTGAGCGCAGAGGAAACGGCCAGCAATCCATCTGAGGCCATTCCGGCTGACATGATCTGCTTGCGAGTTGCCAGTCGCTGCCCCCAAAAATGGATATCGCTGCCGCGTGCCTTGATCGAAACCGGCACGCCAAGCGCTTTGCCAAGTGTCACTGCTGCCGGTCCGTCTGGAAAGAAGAATTGGGCGTCAATGATGTCGAATGCGAATTCTTCTCGCAATCTCCCCAGCTTTGGCAGGAGCGCACCTGCCAGCATGGCAGCATCAAAACGGCCCGCAGTGCCAGGAAAGTGCACAAAACGGGGCCGGTATGTGTCGAGCCCCTTCCAGATTTCGCGTTCCGGCAGGCGGGACAAGGGCGCATAGCTTCCCATCCGTGCGAACGGCCTAGGCGGCAGGCCTATCGGCGCCACCACGCGCAAATCCACATCCGGGTGTGCCGCAAGCCCCAGCGCCTGGCGTTCAACAAAAGGGCCAAAGCGCGGGCGCGATACATCGGGAAACAGGGTCGAGAGCGTCAGAACGCGGAGCATCAGACAAGCACGAACGGGCGCGGGCTGGCGAACAGGATATCGCTGCCGGGGTCGATCGAGACATTTGCTGCCTCTTCGATCATCCAGCATTCGCCTGCAACGAACCGTGCGCCGTCCAGCGCGCCCGAACCGGTGACTGGAATCAGCCAGCCGTCTGCGTCCAGTTTCAAGTCTCGCGCTCCGCTCCACGTCCAGCGCTCAAGGATGAATTTCTCGGTCGAGGCCAATAAACGCCGCCCGGGTGCCAGCGCACCTCCCAAAGCCGGAACAGCAAACGGCACCGGATCGGACACTGACAGCCCGTCCGCAAGGTGAAGCTCGCGCGGTCGACCATAATCATAAAGCCTGTAGGTCAGATCAACATTCTGCTGCACTTCGATCAGCGTGATCCCTGCACCAATCGCATGGATCGTATTCGCGGGTGAGTAAATGACGTCGCCTGCGGCAACCGGTTTCCAATCGACCAGCGATTCAATGCTGCCATCAAGCGCTGCGGCGTGCAGGTCTTCGGGCGAAACCGGGCGTATTGTTCCCAGCGCGATAGTCGCATTCGGCTCAGCATCGAGGATCACCCAGGCTTCGTCCTTGCCGCGTGCAAACCCCTTTGCGCGCGCTTGGGCATCATTCGGGTGAACCTGGATCGAGAGTTTCTCACTGGTAAAGAGATATTTGACCAGCAATTCCGGATCGCGATCACGAGACGAATCGAACCATATTTCGCCCACGGGTAGTTCGTCTGGCGCGGGATTGGCGAATCCCGGCCAGAGCGTGTGCCGCCCCCAGGGCTTTTCGACGCGGATGGTGGAGAGTCGCACGGAAACCATGCGGCAGGCCATATCGGAAAAGGGTTACACAACACAATCTCGGCGCTTGGCGAAGTGAAGAACAAAAGCTAAGACGCTCGCCCATGCGTATTATCCCTTCAAAGTCTGTCGCCCTGATTGCAGCAGAATGTTGATCT
>JANLQV010000336.1:0-1527 GCA_031368025.1 Sphingomonadales bacterium
TCCTCACGACCAATTTGCATCGAAGGTGAAACGCCCGTGAACAGGGTGGGTAACACATAGGCACCTCCTGGTCGTGACTGATCGCCTGTCCCGCCAAATTCGAGGCAGGCGCCTTCTGATCGCCCTTTTTCAACCCAGCCAAGCACATCCTGCTGATGGGCCCGCGAGACCATTGGCCCAAGGCTGGTTGAAGGATCAAGCGGATCGCCCGGCTGATAGAGCTGACTGGCCCGTTTGCTGAAGCGTTCGATAAATTCGTCATGGATCGATTGATGCACCAACAACCGTGAACCTGCGTTGCAGACCTGACCCGCATTGTCGAAAATGCCGCGGATGGCGCCATCGACTGCGGCATCCAGGTCTTCGAGATCGGGCATGAATATCTGGGGGCTCTTGCCTCCGGTTTCGAGAGAAACCCGCTTGAGATTGGATTCTCCGGCATAGATCATCAACTGCTTGCCGACTGCGGTTGATCCCGTGAAGCTGATCTTGGCGACATCCCTGTGCAGGGCCAATGCCCTGCCTGCATCCTGCCCGCGACCAGTGACAACATTGAAAACGCCCGGCGGTCCGCCTGCCTCAACAAAAAGCTGTGCCAGTTTGATGCAGGAAAATGGAGCCTGTTGCGCGGGTTTCAGAACCACGCAATTGCCCGCCGCAAGCGCCGGCGCCACTTTCCATGTCGCCATTAGCAACGGGTAATTCCATGCGGAAATC
The DNA here is from genome assembly GCA_031368025.1 of Sphingomonadales bacterium. Lineage (GTDB taxonomy): Bacteria > Pseudomonadota > Alphaproteobacteria > Sphingomonadales > Sphingomonadaceae > Aquisediminimonas. The sequence goes on from JANLQV010000336.1 coordinate 718, forward strand.
GCGCCAATGACGCCCAATGGTTCGCGCATGATCATCTGGTGCGCGCTGCGGACACTATTGGTGACGGTGCCCGCAATCTTGTCGATACACTCGCCAAAGAAACGGATTGTGACAATTGTTTCCGGCATGTCGATCGTGAGGGCGTCAGTTATCGGCTTGCCCATTGCCAGCGTCTCCAGCATCGCAAGTTCGGCGGCATTTGCCTCCACGAGATCGGCAAAGCGGCGGAAAATATCCATCCGGTCGCGCGGCGCCATGTGGCGCCAGCGTCCATCTTCCCATGCGGCCTTGGCTGATGCCACGGCCCTGTCGATATCGGTGGCGGTTCCGCATGCAGCTTCAGCAATGAGCGAGCCGTCAGCAGGGTTTATCGCGCGAAATGTCTGTCGCTCGGCGCCCTCACAAAACCGGCCATCGATAAACAGGCTGGTTTCGATCGTCTGTGCGTGTGCAAGAGCGGCCCATCCGGCATAGTCGACTGGCGTGGCACGTATCATTTCCGTATTCTCGCAATTCAGCGTTTGGGAACCACTTCATATCCGGGCTCTTCAGGCTCTTCATCAACCATCTCAGCGGGAAACCCTTGGCCCAAAACCTTTATGCCCAGCGGTTCCTCATAGCGGCGGATGATGTTGGGCGAAAACTCGCGGGGCCCAAAGCGCTTCTGTCCGTCTTCAAAAATACTGACGACGAGAGGGGAGAGTTCAACCGGGACGTGGTGCTTTTTGGCGATCTCGTCGAACAAACAGATATCCTTGCTGACAAGGTCCATTGTGAAGTTGATGTCGCGGCTGCCGTTGAGGATGACTT
>JANLQV010000341.1:0-3279 GCA_031368025.1 Sphingomonadales bacterium
CGGATGGATGAAAAAGGGGCCAAGCGGATTGAGGTCAAGCTGCGGCCGGAGGATCGGGACATGCCCATCCTGCCCTGGATCGACGCCGAGAATTTCAATCCCGGCTATCTCCAGCGCGGACTGCACCTGATGCCCAAACGCGGCGACAAGCTTATATGGCAGCACAACCAGGATTATTGGCACGACAAGGACGAGTTGCCGCAGATTGATCTGGACAGTGCGGAGTTTGTATATTCCTAGCCGTCTAGTTGCGATGATTGCCTTTCATCACGCGTGGTGAGGGTGCGACAAGCCAATCTTTGCCAAGGTTGTTCTGGCTCGTGTTGTCGATCACGGTTGCGCCACGCGGAAAATCAAAGTCTGTGCCGCGTGCTGGCGAAAGGTGGCGAACGGCATTGCGTTCGAAACGGCCACCTTCGGCCTGAGAGCAGTCCAGCACAGGAACGTGCGCGCCACGCTGACGGATTTCAAAGCTGTTTTCGATGAATAGTGGTTGCTTTGAGGTGCATTCCACTGCCACCCCGACTAGGTTCCGTATTCTGTTTTTCATGAACCGGACGCCTGCGCCGGCGGCAAAAAAAGCCGGAAATTTGCTCGGCATTCCAAGCTGGACGTCTGCGTCTGCAAACGTCATGCCCGGAGCCAAGAGATGAGCAATCACCTTGGCGGACCCATCCGTTTTCAGCCCCCTGATCTCAATGCCTTCGCGCGCGCCGCCATGAACATAGATGAGCGGCAACTCGCTATCCGCAGACGTTCGGATATCAGCAAAATAGGGCTCACGGATCACGATATCGGGGCCCGCAGACACCCCCAAATCGATCAATCCACGCTTCGGCGGCGTATCATGCCGCGCTGTATAGGGGCCGGAATCCCAACCCCTGATTTCCGGCGCAATGATCTGGATATCACGCGCAACGCACTCGATTGCAGATTTCCGGTTATTGAGAAACCGGCACTTGTCGACCACAATATTCGAAACGCCATCTACTGACGAAATCAGCAGGCCCGCCCCCTGATTTCCTTCAAATGTGACGGCTTCGATCCGTCCGAAACGAAGGCGATCATGCGGATAAGCGGGGTTGTGATCGGGCTCCAGATCGACCCCGGCGCACGGGCCGCTTGAACCGGGTAGATCCCACAATCCATTGGTTCCTGAAAAGCTGCCCCCGCTGATCGTCCAATTCAGGCTTTCAATGATCGATAAGCCCTGGCGACAATTGTTGTTTGCGTGGCAGTCTTCCATGATCCAGTCGCTAGGCATATCGGCGAGGGTGACAGTACGTTCGGCGCCCGTGCCCTGCCCCGCACTGGTATGGATCAAGAAACCGTCTGTCGTTCCATTATCGGCACGAACGCGCGTCATGCGCCAGCGATGGCAAGCATCAATGACAACCAGATGACCGGCTGCTTCGCCCGGGCGGCGGTTGCTCCTGTTGCCGTCGCAATTAAGGTCTTCAATCGAGAAATCAGAGCAACTGGCGAAATATAAGGCAGAATGGCCGTAATCGATTGGCGTGCGATCAGCGATCGTGATCGTTCCACCTCCGAAGATGCGGAAGTTGGATTTGCCGATAATCTCGATCTGTCGGTCGATCGTGAAATTTCCTTCGATCTGCGCCGACACGCCGTTGCCAAGAGCATTCGCAAGCTTCTGTAAAACCTCCCGATCCGTGTCTCCCGGACTTCGAAAATCGTCGGGGGCTACTTGTGTCGGGGCAGCGCTACTTGTCGAAATTCCTTCGGCAAGAGACGCCCGGGAAAAAAGCGCCAGCCCGATCAGTCGGGATAGCTTCAAAAAAAAATCGCGGCGGCTGCTTTGGAACATGATCGGTCAGATCTGCCTGATCTCGGCAACAATCGGCGCCGCGTTGTTCAACGGGCTCGCCATATTCCAGAGCGACTTGATGCGGGTTGATGCCGGATGAGCGGAGGTTCCATCGCCTTTAAGCACAACATGAACTCTTCCTATCTCCAAACCTGGCCCATTCCAAAGACATATTATCTTTGGTGATTTTTCGCATAAGGCTGGTCATATATTATATCTGTCCTAGTAGGAGTTCGCGGAAGAGCCAGAAACAGAGTAACCATGCGTCCAGATAAAATGCTTCTCTTTCTTGAACTGAACGAAGTGAATTTCGAATTCGTCGAGGCTTATGTTGCGCGCGGGCATTTGCCCAATTTCAAGTCGTTCTTCAGCAAGCACGGTTTTGCCGAAACCACTTCCGAGAGCCAATATGACGCGCTGGAACCTTGGATTCAATGGGTCACCGCTCATACCGGAATGCCTTTGGCCGAACACGGTGTCTTCAGATTGGGAGACATCGTCAACACTGATATCGAGCAAATCTGGGAGCGTCTTTCAGCTCACGGTTTGAAAGTCGGCGCGATCAGCCCCATGAACGCGAAGTGCATGACCGACGATGCCTCCTTTTTTATCCCGGATCCGTGGACGGATACCCGGGTGATAGCCGATCCACTGGTGAAACGGATGTTTGCCGCAATTGTCCAGGCGGTGAATGATAATGCGCAGGCTCATGTGAAACCCAGGTCCTTGCTGGATCTGGCTGTTGGTGGCGCCGTTACGGCCATCCCTTCTCACTACGGACGCTACTTGCGCTATATGATGCACTCCCGTGCCCGACCGTGGGTCAAGGCGATCTTTTTGGATCAGTTGCTGGCCGACCTGTTCACGAAATCCGTCCGAAAGCATCGCCCCAATTTCGCAACCCTGTTCGTCAACGCCGCAGCGCACATCCAGCATCACTACATGTTTTCGTCGGCCGTTTATGACGGGGCGATGAAGAACCCGGATGGCTATGTCGCGTCAGGTCAAGACCCGCTGCTCGACGTATACCAGGCATATGATCGAATCTTGGGCGATATCGTCGCCCAGTTTTCCGATGCCAGGATCATGCTTGCTACTGGATTGCACCAAGACCCGCATCCGAGCATCACCTATTATTGGCGGATACGGGATCATGCGCAATTTTTGCGTAAGCTCGCCCTAAAATTCGAAGCCGTAGAAGCCCGCATGTCGCGGGACTTTCTAATCACATGTAAAAATTCGGCGGAGGCTTTGTCGATGGAAGCTTCATTGAACTCCGCTTCGACCGCAGACGACGTAAAGCTTTTCGAAGTCGACAATCGCGGTGTCGATCTGTTCGTCATGCTCACCTATCCCATGAACATTGATGAGTTTACCGAATTTTCAATTGATGGCCGCGTTGTAAGAAATCTGGTGGACGATGTGACGTTCGTCGCGATCAAGAATGGACA
>JANLQV010000368.1:0-6716 GCA_031368025.1 Sphingomonadales bacterium
CCAATGCCCAATTGCAGCGAGGGATGATCGGCGGCAGAGCACCGCAAACAATCTTTTGAGGAACGGGACTATGCGCAGACTCGCTATATTGGCATTCGCTGGTGCGGCCGTCCTTTCGGCCCAACCGGCCACAGCAGGCCTTTCATCAACGGAAGCGCACATGGCAGCAACAGTCGATGCCGAATATGAACGATCGGTCTCGTTGCTAGAAACACTGGTGAACCAGAATAGCGGGTCAATGAATTTCGCCGGGGTCGAGGCGGTCGGGCGGATGATGCGCGCCGAACTTGAGCCACTGGGCTTTACCGTCATCTGGAAGCCCATGGCAGCCGCCAAACGATCCGGACATCTGATCGCCACCCACGCGGGACGGGCAGGCGCCCGAAAACTTCTGCTGATCGCGCATCTCGACACCGTGTTCGAAAAGGATTCACCGTTCCAGAAATTCGTGCGCAAGGGCGATGTGGCTGAGGGCCCGGGGTCGGGTGACGACAAGGGCGGGCTGGTCATCATCGTGTCTGCGTTGCGTGCGATGAAGGCTGCTGGCACGCTCAAAGACGCGAATATCGAAATCGTCATGACCGGTGATGAGGAAGATTCGGGCGACCCCATCGAAATTGCCCGGGCCGACCTGATCGCCGCGGGAAAGCGCGCCGATGTGGCGCTCGATTTCGAAGGGCTTTCGGTGGAAGACGGCAAGGATATGGGCTCGATCGCGCGGCGATCCTCGAATAGCTGGACGTTGACCGCGACGGGCAAGACTGGCCATTCGTCGCTGATCTTCAACCCGGCCTATGGCGATGGTGCAATTTATGAATTGACCCGCATCATAGCCCGTTTTCGATCAGACCTGCCCGAACCCAACCTGACCTTCAATGTCGGGCTGATTGCAGGCGGCAGCGATGCCTCGCTTGATGCCGACGGTATTCGCGCCACTGCGCGGGGCAAAACCAATATCATCCCGGCAGTCGCGATTGCTCGTGGCGATTTCAGGACGCTGTCCGATGTGCAGACCGAGCGCGTGAAGGCCAGAATGACGGCCATCGTTGCTGATCATGCGCTGCAAACCGGGGCGGATATACGGTTTGAGTCTGGCGGATACCCGGCAATGGCCCCCACCGATGGCAATCGCGCGCTGTTGGCCCGACTTAACAGCGTTAATAGGGATCTTGGCCTGGCTCAAATGGAGCCGCTTGATCCATTGAAGCGCGGGGCAGGCGATATTTCCTTCGTGGCAAAGGATGTTGACGGGCTGGTTGGGCTTGGCACGGCCAGCCACGGCGATCATGCGCCGGGCGAGACCGTCAATCTCGAAAGCATTCACCGGCAGGCCAAGCGCGCTGCGTTCCTGATGTCGCGTCTTTCTCGCGAAAAGCAGTAAGGACAGTTGACGTTTAGGTAAAAAGTCCCAAATCAAAACCCGTTCACGGATCAAACGACTCGATCCCCCCAAGGAGAGACAAAATGGACAGTTACCTCAAGCAATACATCAACGGCCAATGGGTCAATTCAATTGGCGGCAAGCGCCATGAAGTGATCAGCCCCTCAACCGAAGAGCCCTGCACCGAAATCACGCTGGGCACGTCGGCCGATGTCGATGCCGCTGTGAAAGCGGCCCGTGCTGCTTTCGAGACCTATTCACAAACCAGTCGCGAAGAACGCCTCGCCCTGCTTGGGCGGATCGTCGAGGAGTATAAGAAGCGGGTTGCCGATCTTGCCAAGTCGATGGCAAATGAAATGGGCGCGCCGGTCAGCTTTGCTGCAACAGCGCAAGTCGGCGCTGGGATCGGCGGTTTTCTGGGCACGATCGAGGCGCTCAAGACTTTCGAGTTCAGCGAATGGCATGGCGCAAACAAGGTCGTCTATGAACCAATCGGCGTTGTCGGCATGATCACCCCGTGGAACTGGCCGCTTAACCAGATCGCGCTGAAGGTTGCCCCGGCATTGGCGGGTGGCAACACGATGATCCTGAAGCCATCGGAAGAATGCCCCGGCAATGCCGCGATCTTCGCCGAAATTCTTGATGCGGCGGGTGTCCCGCCGGGCGTGTTCAACCTGATCCAGGGTGATGGCCTTGGTGTCGGTGCCGCGATTTCTTCGCATCCCGATATTGAAATGGTGAGCTTCACCGGCTCCACGCGCGCCGGTATCCTTGTGGCCAAGGCAGCCGCCGATACGGTCAAGCGGGTCCATCAGGAACTGGGCGGCAAATCGCCCAACCTTGTCCTGCCGGGCTCTGATCTTGTCACGGTGTTGCCGCCAACCGTTTCGGGCGTGCTGATCAATACCGGCCAAAGCTGCATCGCGCCGACCCGCATCCTTGTTCACAAGGATCAGGAAGCCGAAGCCGTAGGCGTGATCAAGGGCATGTTCGACGCAACAGCAGTTGGCGATCCGCTGACCGAAGGCGGACATATGGGCCCGGTTGTCAACAAAACGCAGTATGACAAGATCCAGGGCCTGATCCAGTCTGCTATCGACGAAGGCGCAACGCTTGAAACCGGCGGTACCGGGCTGCCGGCGAACGTCAATCGCGGCTATTACATCAAGCCGACCGTGTTTTCGGGCGTGACGCCTGACATGCGGATCGCCAAGGAAGAAGTGTTCGGTCCGGTCGCGACTGTGATGACCTATTCCACGCTGGAGGAAGGCGTGAAGATCGCGAACGATACTGTGTATGGCCTGTCCGCCGTTATTTCCGGCGATCCGGCCAAGGCTGCGGACATTGCACCGAAGCTGCGTGCGGGCATGGTTGCGGTCAACAATTGGGGGCCCGCCCCCGGCTCACCTTTTGGCGGCTACAAACAGTCCGGCAATGGCCGCGAAGGCGGTCTGTTCGGCCTCAAGGACTTCATGGAAATGAAGTCGATCAGCGGCATTCCCGCCTGATCTGTTCAACTTGAACGCTTTTGGGGGAGGCATGGAAATGCTTCCCCCTTTTGCTGTCTGGCTTTAGGAGGCGGGCATGACCGACGCCTTGACCATTGCCCTGGCCCAGCTTTCGCAGCGGATGGGAGACTTGACCGCCAATGCAGAGGCCATGCTGGCCGCCCGAAAGCAGGCGGCTGGCGCAGACCTTGTCCTGTTTCCTGAACTTCAGCTCATCGGCTATCCACCCGAAGATCTGGTGCTGAAGCCTGCGCTGATCGCGCGTGCGGATGCCGAACTGGCGCGGCTCGCTGCCGCCACTGCAGACGGCGGCCCGGCGATGCTGGTTGGCACGATCCGGCAGATCGATGGCCTGCTCTATAACGTGATGGCGCTGCTCGATGGCGGCAAGATTGTGGCTGAGCGTCTGAAACGGGAATTGCCCAACTACGGCACATTTGATGAAAAGCGGTTGTTTGCAAGCGGCCCACTTCCAGAGCCGATCAATTTCCGCGGGGTCCGTATCGGTGTGCCGATTTGCGAAGATGTCTGGCTGCCCGAGGTTTGTGCACATCTGAAAGCCAAGGGGGCAGAGATGCTTCTCACCCCCAATGGCAGCCCCTATGAGATCGACAAGGACGATTTGAGATCAAGCGTCGTCGCTCGCGCCCGCGTCAGTGAGACAGGCCTGCCGATGGCCTATCTCAATCGGGTCGGTGGCCAGGACGAGCTTGTGTTCGATGGCGCATCGTTCGTTCTCAACGTTGATGGCACGATGGCGCACCAGATGGCCGATTGGGAGGAGGAAATCCGCCTGACCCGCTGGGTGCGAACACCCGCTGGCTGGGCGTGCGAGGCAGGGGAGATCATAGCGCTCGAGCCGTTCCCGTCGGACGCTTATCACGCGATGATGATCGGTCTGCGGGACTATGTGAACACAAATGGCTTCCCCGGCGTCGTGCTGGGCCTTTCGGGCGGGATCGATTCGGCCATCTGTGCAGCGATCGCTGCCGATGCGCTCGGCCCGGACCGTGTCTGGGCCGTGATGCTGCCCTCGCGCTTTACGGGGCAGGAAAGTCTTGATGACGCCGCAGAGTGCGCGCGGATGATCGGCTGCAAGCTCGACACGATCCCGATTGCACCGGCCGTCGCTGCGTTTGACACGATGCTCTCGGGCTCATTCGCCGACCGGCAAGTCGACATCACCGAGGAGAATATCCAGTCGCGCATCCGCGGCGTGACGCTGATGGCGCTTTCAAACAAGTTCGGCCACATGCTGATGACGACGGGCAACAAGTCTGAAATGTCTGTCGGCTATGCCACCATTTATGGCGACATGGCGGGCGGCTATAACCCGATCAAGGATGCCTATAAAATGACGGTTTTTGCGCTCTCCAAATGGCGCAACACGCACAAGCCGCGTCTGGGCCTCGGCCCGGACGGTCCGATGATGCCTGAGAACGTCATCATCAAGCCACCCTCGGCCGAACTCCGCCCCGACCAGAAGGATTCGGATTCGCTGCCTGACTATCCCGTGCTCGATCCGATCCTGCTTGGGTTGGTCGAAGAGGAATTGTCGGTCGACGAAGTCACGGCACGCGGTTTTGACCGCGCCACGGTGGCGCGGATCGAAAGACTGCTCTGTATCGCTGAATATAAGCGCCGCCAGGCGCCGCCCGGGGTCAAACTCGGCAAACGCAATTTTGGGCGGGACAGGCGTTATCCGATCACCAATGCGTTCCGCACCGCATGACTGTCACCACCCGCTTCGCCCCGTCGCCAACGGGCAACCTTCATGTCGGCAATGTCCGTGCAGCGCTCCATAACTGGTTGTGGGCGCGCAAGCATGGCGGGCGCTTCATTCTGCGAATCGATGACACCGATCTCGAACGCTCGAAGGAAGAGTTTGTCACACAGATCAAGGCCGATCTGGGCTGGCTGGGGCTCGGCTGGGACGAGGAGGCACGCCAGTCTCAGCGGTTCGATCTCTACGAGGCGCGTTTTGAGGCACTGAAGGCCGCAGGTCGCGTCTATGCCTGCTACGAGACCCCGGAAGAGCTGGACTTGCGACGCAAAGTGCTCCTCGGGCGGAGTCTGCCCCCTGTTTATGAACGATTGCCAGAAGGGGCGCCCATCCCGGACGGGCGCGCGCCGCACTGGCGCTTCAAACTCGATCATGACGCGCCCATCGAATGGAACGATCTGGTGCGGGGTCATCAGCGCTTCGATCCCAAGCTGATTTCAGATCCGGTGATTCGCCGCGCCGATGGGTCGTGGCTTTATATGCTGCCGTCCGCGATCGACGATGTCGATCTCGGCATCACCTACGTCGTGCGCGGGGAGGATCATGTCACCAACACCGCGACTCAGCTCCAGATGTTCGAAGCATTGGAAGCGACGCCGCCGATGTTCGCCCATGAAGCGCTGTTAACTGGTGCGGAAGGCAAGCTTTCAAAGCGGCTTGGCTCGTTGGGCGTCGAAGCCTTCAAGGCACAAGGAATCGAGCCGATCGCCATCCTGGCCCTGCTTGCGCGGCTCGGAACGAGCGATCCCGTTGAGCCGTTTGCCGACGTAGCGCCGCTGGTCGCCGGGATCGATTTTTCGCGCTTCGGCCGCGCGCCAGCGCGCTTTGATGAGACCGAACTGGCACAGCTCAACGCACGCATCCTTCACCAGACAGACTTCGATACTGTCGCTGATCGTCTGCCGGTCGGGATGGGCATCCAAGGATGGGAAGCCATCCGGCCCAACCTGATGCGGATCGATGAAGCAGCCGACTGGTGGGCGGTTGTCCAAGGCCCGATCAAAGCCGCGATTGCCGAAGACGATCGCGGCTATCTGGCCGTGGCAGCGAAACTTGCGGGCGAGATCGACTGGGCAACCGACCCTTGGCACGCCCTGACTGGCGTGCTCAAGGACGCAACAGGTCGCAAGGGCAAACCGCTGTTTCTGCCGCTACGCCTTGCGCTGACGGGCCGCGAACACGGGCCGGACATGGCTTCACTGTTGCCACTCATTGGGCGTGAACGTGCTCTGGAGCGCTTATCGTGCGCGATGTAAATGTGATATTGTATCTCATAGAGTAATGATGTAACATCATGTTCGCGGGAGAGCCTTTCGCTCCTTCGCGATGATGGAGGACGTCATGGCCTATGTCGACACCAAGGACCGCCCGAGCGGAACCAGCATCGGCGGCGCACTGCTGATCAATGGATTGATGATCACGGGGATCATCTTCGCCGTTCCCGATATCATTCCCGAGCGATTCAATCCGACGAAAATCTTCACGATTCCAGAGATCACACGGCCAGCGGACCCGATCAAGCCAGTGAAAGCGGATCCAAAGCATCGCACGGCGCCGACCAATCCCGTTTCGCGGCCCACGCCAATAGAGCATCCCGAAGCCAGCCACTCATCGAGCGCTGCGGCGGGATCCACATCTCCCGGAGACCTGACCGGTTTTGGGACAGGCAGCACTCTAGAAACGACGATCAAAATTGAACCGGTCTTCAAGACTGCGCAGATCAATCCGCGCTTCATCAAGGCGCTCCAGCCGGCCTACCCGCCCGGCATGATCCGCGAAGAGCGCGAAGGCGTGGTCACGGTTCGCGTCCTGATCGGCACTGATGGCCGGGTCAGGGTTGTCGAGACAATCAAGGCAGACGAAACGGTCTTCCTTGAAGCAACCCGCAAGCAGGCGCTGTCCAAATGGCGCTTCCTGCCGGCGACCCGCGACGGAACACCGGTAGAAAGCTGGAGGGAAATGACTGTTCGGTTTGAACTGCCCGACTGATCCTGGCGGGGCGGGGCTGGCATTGGCGCCATTCCGCCAAGATAGGGCGGGATTG
>JANLQV010000311.1:0-2048 GCA_031368025.1 Sphingomonadales bacterium
GCTCGATGCGATCGCCGATTTTCGTGAATTGACCGAAATCAAGATCAAGGCAGGCACGACCGGCCTGCTCATGATCGGCGGCGGTGTGCCCAAGAATTTCATCCAGGATACCGTGGTTTGCGCCGAAATCCTTGGACATGACGATGTCCAGGTTCACAAATATGCGGTTCAGATCACCGTTGCAGATGTCCGCGACGGGGCATGCTCTTCCTCGACGCTTCAAGAGGCCGCAAGTTGGGGCAAGGTCAACACCGGAATCGAACAAATGGTGTTTGCCGAAGCCGGATCGGTCATGCCACTGCTCGCATCAGACGCATATCATCGCGGTCATTGGAAGGATCGTGTCAAACGCAAATGGGGTGCGATATTCGACTGACAGTCAGTCTCTTTTGACAACTTTTCCAAACTGAGGCAGCTTCCGTCCACCGAAAAATCGGGGAAGGAAGCAGGAAATGGAAAACACAATACTCGCACCAGCCGCTGTGCTGGTGCTATGGTCGCTTGTCATGCTGTTATGGATGGCGCTCACGCGGTTTCCCGCGATCGCAAAGGCGGGCATGGATTTGAAGGCTGGCGCGCCCGGTGGCCGTGGACAGGATCTCGACGCGATCCTGCCGCCCAGCGTCAACTGGAAGGCACATAACTATACGCATCTGATGGAGCAGCCGACGATATTCTATGCGACGGTATTCGTTCTGGCGCTTTCCGGCGCCGGTGGCGGAATGAACGCGACGTTGGCCTGGGCCTATACTGGCATCAGAATTGTCCACAGCATCTGGCAAGCAACCGTGAACACGATCATGCCAGTTCGGCTCGGGCTCTTTATACTGTCGACGGGCTGTCTTCTTGTCCTTGCCATCAACGCCGTGCGCGTCACCTTGGGGGTCTGATCATGAAAAGCGAAATTCTCCAACCAATCGTCGCGCTTGCCGCGTGGACGATGATCATGTGGCTTTGGATGTATGCGACCCGGCTACCGGCGATGGGCAAGGTCAAAGGGCTTGATGCCGGAAAGATGATCGGCGGAACAGGCAAGAGCCTTGATGATGTCCTCCCAGGCAAGGTCCAGTGGATCGCCCATAATTACAATCACTTGCACGAAGCGCCGACGGTATTTTATGCGGTCGCGCTGGTTCTCGCAATTGCGGGCGCAGGAGACGGCATGAACGCGACTATTGCCTGGGCCTATGTCGGCCTGAGAGTGGCGCACAGCCTGGTTCAAGCATTGTGGAACCGCGTGGCTGTGAGGTTCTCGATCTTTGTCCTGTCGAGCATCGCACTGATCATGCTTGTGGTTCACGCAGCGTTAGCTGCCTGCAATCGCTAACGCCTGAAATGGGCGGCCAGTTCCACATGGGTTGACCAGCGGAACTGGCCGACAGGCTTGATCGTTTCAAGCCGATAGCCGCCATCAATCAACGCCTTTGCGTCACGGGCGAAAGTGGACGGATTGCATGATACATAGGCGATGTCCGGGACGCTGGATGCAGCCATATGAGCAATCTGCTCTTTAGCGCCTGCGCGGGGCGGATCGAGAATGATTGCGTCGAACCGCGCGAGTTCCGCCGCAGACAATGGTCTGCGGAAAAGGTCACGATGCTCGGTCGTGATTGATCGTCCTGTCCTGTTGGCCGCGCCTTGAAGCGCTAGAACGGCATCACGCGCACCTTCAACAGCATGGACATTCCCCATGATCGAAAAGGCGAAGGTCCCGAGCCCTGCAAACAGGTCCACGGTTGATTGGCGCCCTTCCACAAATCCTAGAACCGAACTGACAAGGACCTTTTCCCCCTCACGCGTCGCCTGGAGGAACGCACCCTCTGGCATGGCGACACAAATGCCCCCCAAGGTGACGGTCACCGGTTCAGGCTCCCACCGCGCCGAGGGGCCGAAGCCTTCGTCGATCGACAAGCGCGCGAGATCGTATTTTTCTGCGAAAGCGTTGACCGCTTCGGTTGCGGCCAATCCCTCAACCTCAACGCCGGTAAGGAGCATGTCTACACCTTGATTGGCAATCGTCATCCGGACGTTCCCGCGGCGCCGTTCGG
>JANLQV010000458.1:0-3784 GCA_031368025.1 Sphingomonadales bacterium
ACTGACAACAACCGCACCGGCGGATCGGCATTTATGAGCCATGTGATCACGGCGGCACTCATGCTTGACGCGGGCATGATTGATACCGCTCTCATCGCGCACGGTTCAAACCAGCGCAGCGGCGCAGGCGGCAAACTCGTATCGGCCGCGCGCAGTTCGAATTGGGAAGCGCCCTACAACCCGCTCTTTCCTGTCAGCAGCTATGCGCTTGCTGCCGCTCGACACATGCACGACTTTGGCACAACCCGCGAACATCTGGCCGAAGTCGCGGTGGCAGCGCGTGGATGGGCCAACCAGAATCCGGAAGCGTTCGCCAAAGGCCCACTTAGCATTGATGATTGCCTGAGTGCGCGCATGATCAGCACGCCTCTGTCTGCGAAAGACTGCTGCCTTGTGACGGATGGCGCGTCAGCGATTGTGATGACGCGCGCGGATCGGGCGCGTGACCTCAAAACCGCCCCGGTCTATGTGCTGGGAGCGGCGGCAGCCACCAGCCACAGCCAGATTTCATCAATGCCGGATCTGACGGTTACAGCTGCAACCGAATCAGGGCGACGGGCCTACGCGATGGCCGGAATTGGGCCACAAGATATCGATGTTGTGGAGCTTTATGATGCCTTCACGATCAACACGATTCTCTTCCTCGAAGATCTTGGTTTTTGTCCCAAGGGCGAAGGCGGCCGCTTTGTCGAGGGCGGAACGATTGCGCCGGGTGGGTCGCTTCCGGTCAACACCAATGGTGGGGGCCTGTCGTGCGCACACCCCGGCATGTATGGCTTGCTCGCGATGATCGAAGCCGTGCGCCAATTGCGCGGCGAAGCGGCGTCCCAGATCAAAGATGCAGAACTGGCGCTGGCCCATGGCAATGGCGGCACGCTCTCAAGTCAGGCGAGCGTGGTTCTGAGCCGGAATTCCTGAATTCACAGGATCGCTCGCCCAGCGTTGGCCACAACCTTTTCACCCCTTTCTTACTTTTTCCGGTTAGGGAGAGGCGATGAGCGCTGACAGTTCTCCTCCGCGTCCGCAGTCTGCAGTCAGCACTGGCGTCGGGATCGCCGGGCTGGTGGGGCTGGTCATATGGGTAGTGATTGCCATCCGCTACGGGATGGGCGGCCCTTATTCGGCGCTGGTGAATGTCGTGTTCTGCGGGCTCCCGATGATTGCCTGGTCGGTGCTTGTCGATCGCGTGCATCGCAATCCGAGCACCGGGATAGACTGGGATGCGCCTCCGCGCACGCTTCGCGAAGTGACCGATGTTTCGCTCACGAAACTGACCGGGCTGTGGATGACCTGGGCGGCCATTGCGGCGATATACTGCGTTTTTCGCTTCTATTGGCGCGGCAATTATATGTTTGCGATGGATATGTTCAGCGTCGCGGCCGGGCCGCTGTTCGCGCTCTCCATTCCTTATGTTTTCTGGATCGATCGGCGGCTGAAGGAGCCGCGCGACGGCGCATGGCACCTCGGCGCGTGGATGATGGGGCAGGCCGGGGTGAAGCGTCAGGCAATCTGGGATCATCTGCGTGCCTGGGCGGTGAAGGGTTTTTTCCTCGCCTTCATGGTTTCAATCGTTCCGGGTGGCTTTCGTAACGTGGTTCTGGCCGATTTCGGGATGATCCAGGATAACCCGGTGGCATTGGCGAACTGGCTCGTTTCGCTCATGTTTGTGGTCGACGTGGCTTTTGCGACAGTCGGTTATTTGCTAACGATGAAGCCGCTGGACGCGCACATCCGATCCGCGACGCCGTATGCGGCAGGTTGGGCGGCGGCCTTGATCTGCTATCCGCCCTTCATCTTGATGAACCAAGGCGGTCCGCTCGATTATCGTCCCGCTTCGGCGGATTGGCTCTACTGGCTTCAGGAACATCCGACCCTGATGGCGATGACGGGCTTCACTCTTGTTGGCCTGACTGCAATCTATGCCTGGGCGACTGTCGCCTTCGGCCTGCGTTTCTCGAACCTGACCGATCGTGGCATCCTGACGCATGGGCCTTACGCCTTCACCAAACACCCGGCCTATCTATCCAAGAACGCGTTCTGGTGGTTGGCGGGGTTGCCGTTCCTTGTGACCTCGGGCAGCCTCGTCGATGCGGTGCGCAATACCGCGCTGCTGGCGGCCGTCAGCAGCGTCTATTACTGGCGGGCCAAGACCGAGGAATGGCATCTGGCCGCCGATCCCGACTATCGCGCCTATGCAGGCTGGATGGCCGAACATGGGGCAATCACACGGTGGCTCACGCCAAAAAACTGGCGACGCGGAAGGGGCGCAGAGGCCCCCACCGTGCAATCAGTCGAATAGGATCAGGCCGTTTTTTCGAAAGCGACGCTGATATCCAACTGGACGTCATCAGAGACGAACGGGATGCCGTAATTCACGCCAAAGTCGCTGCGCTTGATCGTGGTCTTTGCGCCAAAGCCGATTGTTTCCTTGCCGCCCATAAAGGCCGGAGTCGTGCCCGCACCATGAAACTCGGCATCGAGCGTCACGGGTTTGGTGGCACCATTCAGCGTCAGGTTGCCAGTGATTTTGGCCGACGCGCCGCTGACGACAACGCTCGTCGAAACGAAATGCGCATCGGTGGGCGCAGGGCCGAAAAACTCGGGTTTGCCGCCGTCCTTGCCTGCGCGCAGAAGATGCGCCGTCAGCCCGGCATTTGCCGTCGTCACTTTCGACACCGGGATCGTGATATCCACCTTGGCCGCAGACGGGTTCTTGGGATCAAGAACGAGCGTGCCGGTCACGTCACCAAAGATCCCAAAATAATCGTTGAAGCCGAGATGGTCGACGCGCCAGCCGACCAGCGTGTGGTTGGGATCGGTCTTGTAGGTGCCCGCGGTCACGCGAGCGGGATCTTTGGCACCCGGCGTCGAAGGCGGGCCGCCTTGCGCGAGGAGCGGGACGGCGGCGAGCAAGGGAAGGGCAAACAGCAATTTCTTCATGGGGGGACTCCTGAACAAATGGGATGGCACCAATGTCGGTGCCACCCCTTCCGAAGTCAATAAACCAAATCTAGGCCGGTGGTGATCAGTTCTTCGCCTTGTCCACCAGCTTGTTCTTGGCGATCCACGGCATCATCGCGCGCAGTTCGGCGCCGACCTTTTCGATCGGGTGGGCGGCGGCGGCCTTGCGGCTGGCCTTCAGCTCAGGCTGTCCGGCGCGGTTGTCGAGGACGAAATTCTTTACGAAGCGCCCGGCTTGAATGTCTTCCAGAACGCGCTTCATCTCCGCCTTGGTCTCGCTGGTGATAATGCGCGGGCCGGTGGTGATGTCACCATATTCGGCGGTGTTGGAGATTGAATAGCGCATGTTGGCGATGCCGCCTTCATACATCAGGTCAACGATCAGCTTCACTTCGTGGAGGCATTCGAAATAGGCCATTTCAGGCGCATAGCCCGCCTCGGTCAGCGTTTCGAAGCCGGCCTGGATCAGGTGGGTCAGGCCGCCGCAGAGCACCGCCTGCTCGCCGAACAGATCGGTTTCGCATTCCTCGCGGAAATTGGTTTCGATGATGCCCGACCGGCCGCCACCGACTCCGCTCGCATAAGCAAGGCCCACATCGTGCGCGTTGCCGCTGGCATCCTGATGCACCGCAATCAGGCAGGGGACGCCGCCTCCGCGCTGATACTCGCTGCGCACGGTATGGCCGGGGCCCTTGGGCGCGATCATGATCACATCGAGATCGGCACGTGGCTCGATCAGGCCGAAATGGACGTTGAGGCCGTGCGCGAAGGCAAGGCAGGCACCCGGCTTCATATTGGCGTGCAGGTCTTCGGCATAGATCGC
>JANLQV010000020.1:0-3142 GCA_031368025.1 Sphingomonadales bacterium
CTGATGCAGCGCGATCTGATCGCGGTGCCGGAGCATATGACGGTTGGGCAAGTGATCGATTATCTCCGCGATAATCAGGATCTTACGACCGACTTCTGGGA
Organism: Sphingomonadales bacterium; assembly: GCA_031368025.1. Classification (GTDB taxonomy): domain Bacteria; phylum Pseudomonadota; class Alphaproteobacteria; order Sphingomonadales; family Sphingomonadaceae; genus Aquisediminimonas. The sequence continues at coordinate 102 of JANLQV010000020.1, forward strand.
AGTGTTCATCGTCGATCCACAGCACAGGCCGATCGGCACAGCACATTTGAGCTGGATTCTCCGCACACCGCGCAATGTTGGCATGGCGGATGTGATGAAGCGCGAACAGACACTGATCCCGGTCGATATGGATCAGGAGGAAGTCGCGCTCCGGTTTCAGAAATACGCGCTGATTTCGGCGGCGGTGGTCGATCCGTCGGGGCGGCTGGTCGGGATGATCACGGTCGATGATATCGTGCACGTTATCCAGGACGAGGCGGGCGAAGATATCCTCAAACTCTCGGGCGCTGGCGATGGCGACATCAATGAGCCCATTCTTGAAAGCTATCAAAGCCGCGTCCGTTGGCTCATCGCCAACCTTATCACTGCGCTCGTTGCATCTTCGATCATCCGTATGTTCGAAGGCACCATTGCCCAGATGGTCGCACTGGCGACCTTGATGCCGATTGTGGCCGGGGTGGGAGGGAACGCGGGCACGCAGACAATGGCTGTCGCGGTGCGCGCAATTGCGACCAACCAGTTGACCCAATCAAATACAGCGCGGACGATCATGCGCGAAGTGCGGGTCGCGTTCCTGAATGGCGCAACGGTCGCGGTCGTGATCGGCGTGGGGGTTGGGCTGGTCTTTGCCAATCCCCAACTCGGGATGGTTATTGCGGCGGCGATGATGACCAATATCGTTTTTGCCGGATTTGCGGGGGTGATGGTGCCTGTGATCCTCGACCGGCTTGATGTTGATCCCGCCGTTTCGTCATCTGTATTCGTGACGATGATTACCGATTCGATGGGCTTTTTTGCGTTTCTCGGGCTCGCGACGATTTCCGGCATCACCGGCTAAACCATGCTGCACCTGACAAGAATTGCCTTTGGCTGTGACAGTTATGACATGCTTGAGGCGCGTGTCGCGTCGCGGGAGAGCGAAGCCGTGATGCGCCTGACCACGCGATACCGGCCCAAGCGACATGAAGAACTGGTTGGCGGCTCACTGTTCTGGATTCTCAAGCACCGGCTGGTTGCACGGTGCGAAATTCGCGGATTTGAGGATGCTGAGGGTGGGCGGACGCATATCGTCCTCGAGCCAAAGCTGATCGCGGTGGAACCGATCCCGCGCCGCGCGCATCAGGGTTGGCGCTATATGGCGGCGGGCGATGCGCCGCGCGACCTTTCGGATTTCACCGCCTCAGGTGATGCCTTGCCGCGTGAAATGACTGAGCAGCTAGCGGAAATCGGCTTTATTTAATCGCCGCAGCTGACGGTGCCTGCGCCGGTATTTTCAACAAGGCAGCTTGGCTTGCCTGTCACACGGACTTCGCCGGCGCCGCTCTGGTTCACGTCTGCCGTGCGCAACCCTTTGACGATCACGCGACCTGAAGTCGCCGAAATAAGCTTCACATCGATTGCACTCAGCTGTGCGGCATCAAGTTCGCCGGATCCGTTGATCTTTGCACTGAAATTCTTGGCCGATCCAGTGAGCACGATGCGTCCCGATCCGCTGACAGAGGCGGTTGCGTTGTCGGATGTCAGCTTCGTGACACTGATCTGGCCGCTTCCGTTCAAGACGATGTCAGTCGCGATCCCGCGCATCTCGGCTGCAGCGATCGATCCGCCGCCTATCAATCTCAGGCCCTTGAGCTGCGGCAGAACAACCACAAGCCTTGCGGCTTGATGTGGCTCATCCTTCCAGCTTGTGCGTGCTTTGGTGAGCGTCTGGATCGTCAGGACGCCGCCGCTCGAAGTGACCGACACGATGTCGAGCGCTGCTGTATCGCCCGATGCGGTCACCGACGTCGCCCGGCCGGTCTGAACAATCACGCTAAACGGCCCAAAGACCTGAATATGGTCGAAATCCGATATTGCGAAGCGTTTTTCGGCAGCCTTCGAAGGCGTCGAGAGCAACAGCGGCAGTGCGGCCAAAGCGAGGCTGAGTGATCGGGGCATCATCCCGCAGTCATAGGGACAGCAGGACAAGTCGTCGAGCGCCGTGTCAGATAGCGCAGGTCACGTCGCCCGAGCCGAGCTTGCTGGTCTTGCACGAAGCAACACCCGAAATGACGACATCACCCGATCCCATCAACGAGACTGACGCACTTCCCGTGGAGCGTGCGCTGACATTGCCCGATCCGGCTAGCGAGACCGTGGCGGTTTCGGCCTCAAGCGCCTTGGCGGATATGTCACCCGATCCGGCACCCGAAATATCGACAGCGCCAGCCCGTCCGGCAATCTCGATATCGCCCGAACCGGCAAGGCTGACGTTGACGGTCTTCGCCTGAAGGTTGCCGATCTTGAGTCCTCCCGAACCAGCCAGAGACGCCTTGAAGTCATCGGCTAACGCCTGTTCGACAGTCATGTTGCCGGATCCTGAGACTTTTACGCCGCGTATTGCGGGAAGGGTCACCGTCACTTTCACGCCCCGGTCGCCATCATGCGGCCAGCCGATGTGCCATGAAGAATTGGATTTGCGTCCGACTTTCAAAACGCCGTCTTCCACCACGATTTCGAGCTGGTCGAGCGCGCCCTGCGGGCCGGTCGCGGAGACCGCAAACGCTTTCCCGATCACGACTTTGACATCGTCCGATCCGTGCAACGCGACCTGATCGAAACCGGCGAGCGCAAAGCTGCGACTGCCCAGCGCGGAGGAGCCGCTTTCGGCGTGGCCGCACGAGGCGAGAATAAGGGCAGGGATGGCGAGGGCGATGTGGCGCATAAAGACTCTCCAGGGGCTGTGTATTATTCAACTAATACACAGCCCCTGGAGAGCGATCAAGCCAAAAATGAAACGCCCGAGATCAGACTTCGACGGGTACCGGAGCGGGAGCCGCCACCTTGTTATAAATCTCTGCAGATTTCTTGAGAATTTCCACCAGTTTCTGGACGGCAGTCGGTTCATCAACTTGTTCCATCGCGGCCAGTTCGCGCGCAAGGCGGCTGCACGCCGCTTCGAAAATCTGGCGTTCGGAATAGCTCTGTTCGGGCTGGTCTTCGGCGCGGAAAAGATCACGGACCACTTCGGCGATCGACACAAGGTCGCCCGAATTGATCTT
>JANLQV010000021.1:0-4011 GCA_031368025.1 Sphingomonadales bacterium
GTCAATCGGGCCACTTCGGAGGCGGCGAGCAACCCATCATCGCTCGCGCTCGCTTTTGCCGGGGGCGTGAAGACCAGGCCGGGCTCCTCGATGCCGGAAACTTCGCGCGGAAGGATGCCGTGCGTTGCAAATGCGACGACACGCGCGCGGGAAAGATTGGGATCGCCACGCACCGCCGTTTCGGTCGCCGCCGCGCCAAGCAGAACATCCTTTGGCGGGGCCTTCAGCGCTATGGCCATTGCGGCCAGTTCGCGGGCCGTGCCGGGCAGGGGCGCCAGCATCCGAAGCACCTCCGGATCGGCAATTGTCGCGCCGTCGCTATCAACCGACTGGAACAGGCGCGCGCCTGAGGATCGGTTCTTGCCAACCGGCGTCCCGCCCAGAATCGGGGCACCATAACCGACAAATGCCTCGCCGGTATTGTGGATGACGGGTTTTCGCTTGAGGGCGCGGAGCACCGAAACCGACGGTAGCGAAACCATCGCATAGCGATCGGAAAGCCAGGCCGAATTTGCAAGGATCGTGGGATCGGCTCCGTCCTCGCCCGGTTTTGGTGCTGCGGTGATCAGGACGCCCAGTGGCAATCCACCCAGCGCGCCTGTTACCGTTGTGAATAGCTTGGTCTTGCCGGCGAACGCCGCTTCGACAGGTGCCACCAGGTCGCGATAGAGCGCATAGGCGCTGGCCCGGTCGTAAGCGGCCAGTTGGTCAGCAAGGAATGGCGAGTTGGGGGAGGCCCCCGCAGTCAGTTCTGCATCGCTCAACGATGCCGCGCACGGCCCCGGATCAATCTGGCAATGGAGCAGCGATATCGCCTTGATTGCTTTGGCTGCTCCACCGGTCAGCCGATTCCAGACCAGCTTGTCCTTCGATACGCCAAAGCTGAAAATGTCATCACCCACCGGCACGATGAGAAGCAGTGCTTCGTCCAGTGCAAGCCGGCCGCGCGTATCGACAACCGAAAGGGCGCGAGGCTGCACCAGTTCGGCATAATCGGGAAACTGGCGGCGCAGCGCCAGATCGGCGGCCGAAAGAGCTTCGCCGGTTTGCACGATCTGCGCCCTTAGCTTGTCGGCGTCCAACTGATTGCCATTCGTGAGCGCGGCAAGAAGGCGGCGGTCAAGCTCGCGACCCCGGGCCGACAGATCCTGTTGTTGCCGCACAAGCTCGGTCAACGGACCCGTCCCCGCCGCCGTGCGAGCAGCGGTCTGTGCCATAGTGAGCGCCGCGATCGAGGTCTCCAGATCCTGCGCCGCCTCAAACCCGTCTGTTTTCAGGGCCTCGGCTTCGTTCATCGCACTGGCCGCGCGCAACCAATCAGCCTTGAGCAAAGTGCCGAAACTTTGCGCCAGAGGATCGATGCGGCTTGCATCCGCGCCCTGCGCCCGCGCCAGTGCCTGTTGTTCGGCGCCAGCGTCCCCGGCCGCTTCGCCGGTCAGGCTCTGGTCGCGACGCTTGCGGGCGATGTTGGCGGCTTCGCGTGCCAATTTCAGGGCATCTGCGCTGCGCTTCGGCCCGATTGCCATCACAAGTTCGGCATAATCGGCTAGGCCTAGTGCAAGTTCGGGGTGGAGCGCGCCCAGCGCCTGACGCCGTATGGCAATCGCGCGCTGATAATTCGGTTCGGCTTCTGCCGTCTTGCCAGCCAGGCGAAGATTGTGGGCAACCTTGAAATAGCTTCCGGCAAGATCGGGGTGGTTGGGATTTAGGACAGCAAGCCGGATCTTGAGCGCGCGTTCGAACAGCGGCCGCGCGTCCGCCACCCTGCCCTGCGCCTCGAGATTGGTTGCAACATTGCTCAAGCCGATCGCCGTCAGCGAATTTTGTTCGCCATAAAGCTTCTGCCAGATGGCCAGCGCCCGCGCATAGAGCGGTGCGGCTTCCACGAGCCGCCCGCGTGCGTTGAGATTATGAGCAACATTGTTGTAGCTTGTTGCAGCACGCCGGTCCTCCGGATTGGCCTTTTCCCGGATTGCGAGCGCGTGTTCGAACAGCGGTGCGGCATCCTCATGCCGCCCTTGCGCCGAAAGGTTGAAGGCGAGGCTGTTATAGCTGGTCGCAACGTCGGGATCGTCGGGGCCAAGCACGGCCACCCGGGTTTTGAGCGCGTGGTTGTACAGCAGTTCGGCTTGCAGATAACGACCCCGTGCCGTGAGGTTGCTGGCGACATTATTCTCAATCCGGGCCAGCTCGGGATCATCATCGTCCATCGTGGCGCGACCGATCTTCAGCGCCTTGTCATAAAGGGGCTGCGCGTCCTGGTAACGGCCCTGGCGTGCGAGGTTGAAGGCCAGGTTGTTGGTGCTCATCGCCGTCAGCCGGTGCGAAGGGCCGTGCAGCTTGATCATGTTGTCGAGAGTCAGCGCATAGATTTTGTCGGCATCCTCGAGCCGCCCGAGCGCTTCGAGCGTTGCGGCAAGATTGTTGGCAGCCGAGATTGTGTATTCATGCGCGTCGCCATAACGTCCTTCGAATATGGCCAGTGCCCGACGGAGGAGAGGTTCGGCTTCAGCATTGCGGTCAAGCTCACGCATCCAGCCTGCAATCAATGTCAGCGTTCCTGCAACTTCGGGATCTTTCGCGCCGCTCAGCGCCTCTTCGATCGCCAGTGCCTTTTGCCCGAGAGCAATCGCATCCGCCCATTGACGCTTGGCGGTGGCCGCCTCGATCTGGCTCGTCAGCGTCTCAAGCGTCTCAGCCTGCCCGGGTGATTGCGCCCCGACCGGAATCGCCATTGCGATGAGTGACAGGCAAAGAAGCCGTGGAGTCCAGCGGTTCATGGCGCCAACAGTCGGGCGCTACTGCTCGCCTGTCAATTCTGCTCAAAAGGGCAGGCCGAAGATTCTGGGAATTTTTGGCTTCTTGGCCTCCGCCTTTGCGGCAGCCTGGGGATATGCGGCTTTGCAGCGCGCCAGGATATAGTCCCGGCCCTTGATCTGCTGGCAGGTTGCATAATTGCTTTCGGCCAGACTGTCATTGCCTTCGGCCACATAGCGCTCAATGCCGATGCTGCGGAAATGATCGGGATCGCGGAAACGGTTTGTCGCGTCGCTCAAGACGAGCTGGGAGCCATTGAAATCGCGATCGGCAATCCGTGCTTCGGCATAGCTTTCGAACAGCTGGACGCTCGGCACGCCCGTGCCGGTCCGGCCTGCTTCATAAAACAATTTGGCCTGCGCGCCATTGCCCATGTCACGCGCCGCAAGCGCCGCCATCAGGTTGACGAATGTCGGGGCGGTTCTGGTTCCGGCACCGATACCCTTGAGGCCGTTCAATGCGCCTGAGAAATCTTGCGCAAAATAGGCCTGCCGTGCCTTGAGATAGGCATCCTTCATCGGAATCACCCGCTGATAATCAGGCAGGGCCTTGTAGCGCTTCACCATCGCCCCGGTGTCGATCGGGGGATCGGCGGTCGGGTATCCAGCCTGGAAATAGGCAGCAAGACCCTTGCGCCGCTCTTCGGGCGGCAAATGGGTATCGTGCGGAACCAGGCTGCCGGCATTCGACAAGGCCGATGCGCCAAGGCTCAGCGCCAGCTTTCCACCCATTCTGGCGAAGCCGCCGGGACTGCCCGACGCGATCGTGCCGAGGAACTGGGGCGATGTAAGCTGCTTCATCGTTGCTTCAAGCGCTTTTTGCATGCCTTCAGCCGCTGCCCGGCCCTTGGAACGCGACGCCGATTGCTGATCCATCATCTTCTGCAACCGGCTAAAAACGTTCGCATAGCTGTCAATGCTGCTGTTCGAGCGGATCAGAAGGTCGAGCGCCAGCGCATCGGCTTCGTCTTCCTGTTCATGGCTCCAGTTCGGATTGAAAACATCGTCCATGGCAAAGCGCAGCGCTTCGGTCAGCGCGGCCGCTTTCTTGGTCGCTGCTTCGACCTTGCTCAGATCCACCGCTGAAAGCGAGCCCCTGTTCGACCGCATTTGCGAAACGAATGATCCGGCAACATAGATCGTCGAAACCGCGCCGAGCAGCCCTTTGCCGGCCCCGCTTGTTTCGGACGTCAGA
>JANLQV010000033.1:0-7821 GCA_031368025.1 Sphingomonadales bacterium
GGAAAATTCTGGCTGATGGAGGTCAATGGGCGCTTCTGGGGGAGTCTACCGTTGGCTTATCATTGCGGGGCCGAGTTCGCCTGGGAGCAGTATCGACACGCGATCCTTGGCGAAACGGAGACCGTGCGGCGGGCACTTGCGCAACGCCGCGCCCGCTTCATGATTCCTGAAACGCGGCGCTTGTTCCGAATCCTGTTCGGCAGCCATCCGATTCCCAATTTCCGCAGAACCCGCATCGCCGACCTGATCAGCTACATAACCGGATTTTTCGATCCGCGGATGCGTTATTTCGTCTTCACGCCCGATGATCCCAGTCCCTTTTTCCATGATCTGGGCGGCGTCATCCGCAAGATTTTGCGCCGGGAAATTCCGAGCCAAGATTGATGACGGCAGATTCGATGCGTTTGAGGCACGTGCCGAGATAGACATCGTCCAGTTCGAACGGATCGTGCAAATGCGGCGAGCGCGGTTGAGCATAAAGGCCAAGCAGCGTGCGAGGCTGCCCTGCAAATCCGGGCTGCGTTGCAAGGCGGCGAAGCTGCCGCGTTTCCATCGCCAGCAACAGATCGCCCGGCGCTGGCACGTAATCTTCTAGCGACCTTGTCCTGTGCCCCGAAAGACTGACGCCCCATGCCTTTGCTGCCGCGATCACGGGAGGATGCGCGCCAACGCCGCTGCTCGTGGAAAGCCCGAACGATGTCGCATTGAGGCCAAGGTCGCGCGCAAGCCGGTCGGCAAAGGCGCTCCGGCAAATATTGCCATGACAGACAAAAACCAGTCGCCGGATTGATGCAGGATCGGGATCGACGATCGCGGCCTGCTTCGTCGCAACTTCCACATGGGACAATAATAATCGCACCATCCCGCGCACCGTGCCGAAGCGGCGGACGATGGCGCTGGTCAAATCCGCACAGCCTTCGCAACCGCATCAAGCACGCCATTGACGAACTTCTTTTCCTTGCGATCAAAAAAAGCGTGAGCGACGTCAAGATACTCGTTGATCACGCTGCCGGTCGGGATATCGGGCCGGGCGATCAGCTCATAGGCCCCGGCGCGAAGGATCTGGCGTAGCGAGCGATCAAGCCGGTCCAGCGTCCACCCCTGGCCGAGGTTCGCAGAAATGACCGCGTCAATTTCCGTTCGCCTGGCGTCGACACCTTTGACGACATCATTGAAAAAATCGACTTCGGCTTCGGCATAGGTCGCGCCTTCGATCGTTGCGCCCAGACGGTGCTGGTGAAATTCATGCAACAATCTGGCGATGGGAGTGTTTTCCATTTCCAATTGGTAAAGCGCCTGCACGGCGGCAAGGCGCGCAACGGAGCGGGAGCGGGCGCGACTCATGCCAAATCCTCCCCATTCAGCCGCTCCAGAATCGAATCGGCATGGGCTGGCAGCCCTTCGGCCCGTGCGAGAGCGACGGCTGCCGGGCCGATCGCCCGGATGCTATTGGCATCGCAGGCCAGAAAGCTGGTTCGTTTCATGAAATCGAGCACCGACAATCCTGATGAAAAACGGGCACGCCTCCCGGTCGGGAGGACGTGATTGGGTCCGCCGACATAATCGCCCACGGCTTCTGGTGTATGGCGGCCAAGGAAGATCGATCCGGCGTGGCGGACCCGGGCGAAAAGCGGCTCTGGATCGGCAACGGCCAGTTCAAGATGTTCGGGCGCAAGCGCATCGACCAAAGAAGCTGCGTCAATCAGCTTGCCAACAATGATGACGGCACCGTTCGCTTCCCAGCTTGCTCGCGCTGTATCCCGGGTTGCCAGCACGTCCAGTTTCGCCGAAATGGACGCCTCCACGCGATCCCCAAATTCCGCATCGTCAGTGATCAGGATCGACTGGCTGGTCGGATCATGTTCGGCCTGGCTGAGCAGATCGGCCGCAATCCAGTCAGGATTATTCTCGCCATCTGCGACCACGAGGATCTCCGACGGTCCGGCCACCATGTCGATGCCGACTACGCCGAACACTTGTCTCTTGGCTTCAGCGACCCAGGCATTGCCCGGCCCGGTCACGACATCGACCGGCGCGATCTTTTCTGTGCCATAGGCGAGCGCAGCGATCGCCTGCGCGCCGCCAATCCGCCAAACCTCATCGACACCCGCAAGCGCCGCCGCCGCGAGCACAAGTGGATTGATTTGACCGTCAGGCGTCGGTGTCACCATGACCAGCCGTCCGACCCCAGCCACCTTTGCTGGAATCGCATTCATCAAAACCGATGATGGATAGGAAGCCCGCCCGCCCGGAACATAAATGCCCGCCGCATCGACGGCCAGCCAGCGCGCGCCTATGCGCACGCCTGCATCATCAATCGTTTCGCTATCCACTGGGCACTGTTTTTGATGATAGGTGCGGATCCGGGTCGCGGCGAGATTGAGCGCCTGCCGCAGTTCGGGCTCAAGCGCGTCGAGCGCTGCCTGACATGTCGAAAGCGGAACTTGCCACCCCACCGCATCGAGATCGAACCGATCAAATTTTGCGGTCTGTTCGACAAGCGAAGCGTCACCGCGCGCACGCACATCGGCAAGGATAGCGGCAACGTCACTCACAACATCGTGATCGGCCTCGCGCCGTGCGTCAACCAGCAGCTTGAAGCGCTCGGCGAACCCCGGAGCACGGGCGTCAAGCCTGACCATCAACCGCCCTCCGGAAAGCATCGACAATCTTGCCGACTTCGGCATTGGTCTTGAACGCAGCGCGGTTGACGATCAGCCGCGCCGAAACATGGGAAATGACTTCAACTTCAACGAGACCATTATCTTTCAGCGTCCGGCCCGACGAAACGAGATCGACAATCCGGCTTGAAAGGCCAAGCATCGGAGCCAGTTCCATCGCGCCGTTCAGTTTGACGCATTCGGCCTGAACCCCGCGTGCCTCGAAATGGCGGCGGGTGAGATTGGGATATTTCGTTGCCACACGCACATGGCTCCAGCGGCGCGGGTCGTCGGACGCGGCAAGCGCGGCGGGTTCGGCCACCGAGATCCGGCAATGACCAATATCGAGATCGACCGGAGCGTAAAGTTCGGAATAGCCGAACTCCTCGATCACATCCGATCCGACAATGCCAAGCTGCGCCGCGCCATGCGCGACAAAGGTCGCCACATCGAACGCGCGCACGCGGATGAGGCTGATGTCCGGCCGGTTGGTTTCGAAGCGCAGTGCGCGGCTATCCTCATCGGCAAAGGCCGCCTCAGGCTCGATTCCTGCCCGCGCCAGCAGCGGCAGCGCTTCGGACAGGATGCGCCCCTTGGGAACGGCGAGGATGATCGGCTTTGCCATAGTGGCGCGGGCTTTACTTGTGCGCTGCAATAAGGGCAAGTTGCGGGGATGAGCGATTCTATCCGTCAAGCGTTTCTCCTCCAGTCTCAATTTTGCGATGCCCTGAATTCGCCGTTGACGGCGCAGGTGTTGCGAACGCTCGCCGAAACGCTCGATCATTCAACCAAAAGCGGAGCCCGCGTCCTCGATTGGCCGGGCGATCCCATAGCGGATGCCCTGAAACTAAGGATCGCAGGTGGCCTCAACGCGCTGGCGCGATCGGGCGACGATGCAGAGCTGACGCAACTCTATAATGACCGGGCGGGTGACTTCCCGACGGTTCTGAAGCGGGTCCTGAGCGAATGGGATGACCGGTTATTCGCATGGCTCGACAGCCCGCCGCAAACCAACGAAGTCGCCAGATCGAGCGTCTTGTGGCCCGGGCTAATGGAAATCGCGCGGCACTTCGGGCCCAATATGGAGCTTCTCGAGCTTGGATCGAGCGCGGGACTCAACCTCAACATGGATCGGTTCGGCTATGATCTTGGCGGCATGAAATCCGGCGACCCGATGTCACCGCTCCAACTCAAACCTGACTGGCACGGTCCCGCGCCGCCGTCCGCACGCATCAATGTCGTGGCGCGCGCGGGGATCGACCAGAATCCGCTCGACGCCGCAAAGCCAGAGGTGGCCGAGCGGCTGCTGGCCTATGTCTGGCCCGACCAGTTGGAACGCGTGGCGCGGGCGGAGGCAGCAATTTCGATTGCCCAACAGTTTCCACCGCCAATCGAATCGGGCGATGCGGCCGACTGGATAGAAGCGCGCCTTTCCTTGCCGCAGATCAGCGGCGTGACCCGCGTGGTATTCCACAGCATCGTTCTCCAGTATCTGCCTCCCGAAGGCCGCGAACGGGTCCGCTCTGCAATTGCAGAGGCGGGGAAGCGCGCGAGCGGCGAACGCCCGCTGGCCTGGCTGTTCATGGAATTCCGTCAGAAAGGCGCGACATCGCCTGAACTGTGCCTTCAATGCTGGCCGGGGGGCGATATGGAGTCGCTCGCGAACGTCCATCCACATGGCGCTTCCATTCACTGGCTCGGCTGAACGAGGCTAGCTAAAAACTGCCCCCGTTATCCTCGTTATCCACAGGCTTGAACACGCAGATTCCGCTGGCCCGACTCAGAAAATCATGACAGCTTTCAGTTGTGGCCAAGGGAAGGCTCTGACGGCAACCGACGAAATTTCCCTGGTAACAAGCCGGTGAAACGCACCGAATGAAGCCGCAAGGTGGAATGAGGAAACGACGCTGGAAGGGTAAGGAATGGAATGACGCGAAGCCGAGGGGCAACCCGAAGTGGATGTGGATTTCCGGAACGAGCCCGCAGCGGGATCGGACCCTTCGGGGAAAGGCCTGTTGATGTCAGGACAGGTAAGGATGGTCGCAAGACCGGAGATGCAGTGTTCGACATAGTGGCGGCTGGTGGCAACATCAGCCGCCATTTCTGTATGCGCGCGAGGGGGGATGCAGGGTGCGCCACATTGGCAGCACGCCGCCCTAACCCACCAGATGCGCGATATCGATCGGACGATTGCCGTGGCGCAATTCCACGGTGACCCTCGGTTCCGCCGTCCTCGCGCGTCCGATCGGGCTCCCCTGCAGCACATTGTCCCCTACAGCCACGTCGAGCGACGCAAGGCTGGTGATCAACGTCGTCCAGCCTGCCCCGTGATCGATGATCACAATGCTGCCAAAACCGCGATAGGGTCCGGCAAAGACGATCCGCCCCTCATTGGGTGCAATCACCAGCGCCGACGGGCGAGTCGCGATGGTCAGGCCGCGCGCCCGCACGCCCGTGCCCGATACTTCGCCCAAGCCCGTCACAATCCGCCCCGCAACGGGCAGGCGATACGCCAGCCGATTGCTCGCTGACCGCGCCAAATCAACCGGGGCTGACCGCGGGGCGCCCGGCAGGGGTGGCCGCAGGATCGGTCCCGGCAGTGTTTCAAGCCGTTCTCGCTGCTCTGCGTCTTTACCGATTTGGCTCATCAGATCGGCGATATCGCGGGCCTTTTCTCCCATCGCGATGGCGCGGTCCTGTTCGATCATTGCGCTGGAGGTGTATTGCTGCGCAACGCGGCGATGTTCGCTGGCAAGGCGGACCAGTTCGGTGCGCTGCGTCTCGAGGCGCTCCCGGCTTGCTGCGAGGGCTGCAACAGCCCGATCCGCATCAGCACGCAGACGTCGACCGGCTTCGATATCCTCTCTCAGCGCTGCGGTGCGCGCCTGCAGCACGGGCAGAATCGACGCCAGCACCGCGCGGGTATGCACGAGATCGAGAGTCGTGCCGGGCTGAACGAGCGCGAGCGCGGGCGGGCGGCGGGCCATCATCTGGAGCGCTGCCAGCAGGCGCACGGCCGGTTCCTGCTTCTTGGCGAGCCGCGCGCGTTGATCAGCCCTGAGTATTTCGATGAGCCGGATCCGCGCTTCGCCTGCCGCGATATCCGCTTCTGTGGACTGGACACGCGAAGCAATCGCAGCGGACAGCACCAGCGCCTTCGCGCTCTGGTCCTGCGCGGCGGCGGCCTTGGCCTCCAGCCCATTGGCCCGAGCGCTGGCAGCAGCAGACTGGGCCTTGGCAAGACTCAGCGAACGACGTTCATCGTCGAGCGATTGCGCGCTTGCAACCGATCCCAGAAGCGCCAGACCTGCTAGGATTGGCAGGGCACGGAACGCCCTTTGGGCCAAGGCCCTATTTGTTTTCGCTGTCGAGTTTCCCGAATTTCGCTTCAAATTCCGCAATCGCCCCTTTGGCTAGCAACCCCGCCTGCTCGATCCAGCTATCACGTTCGATCCGGCCTTTGAAAGCACCAAGATGCTCGTCAACCCTGGCAGCATCCTCTGCGCCCCACGCGCCGATCTGGTCGAAGCGCGTGATGCCGAGCCCGGTCAGCAGTGTATTGAGCTTCGGACCAACGCCTTTGAGCTGCAACAGGCTGTCCGGCGCGCCCACAGCGCCCGGCACACCGATAGCGGTAAGGGGCGCTGGTTTGGGCGCTGCGACCGGTTTCGAGGCCGCCTTTTTGGGAACGGCAGCTTTTTTGGCAATTGGTTTTTCCGCCACAGGCTTCTTTGCGGCAGGTGCTTTGGGCTTGGCAGCAGCGCGTTTCGGCGCGGCCTTTGGAGCGACCTTGGCTGCCGGTTCAGGGGTGAGCTTCACGACCGGCGCGGGAGCAACCAAAGGCGCGGGCATAACCGGCACCCTATCCTCAACCTGGGCAGGAGGGACGTCACCCGTCATGCGGCTGCGAGACCAGGCCCAGAGCCCGCCCAGGATAATGATGCCGACGATAACGGCGAAAATTACGATACTGTTTGTCGACGCCATCAGATCTTCTCCCACACTCTCAACACGGTGAGCGGGGACACTAGCGGCAGCCGAGGCCAAGTCCAGCCCGTGTCATTCGGTGTTGGTAGCCACCTGTCGGCTGTCGGCGAGGCTGGTGAGCTTGAGGAACTCCTCGCGCAGGTAGCCGCGCTGTTCGCCCGCGAGTCGCCGGATGTCGGCATAGGTGAAACTGCCGAGATATTTGTCGCCGCGCAACTTCTGCCCGAAGGCCGCCACGGCGCTGGCGAAAGCAAGGTCGCCGCGCGGGGCCCGGGCCGAAGCCATCAGCGACTCAGGAACCGGGCGTTCGATCAACATCGAGGTCTGGCCATCGGGCAGTTTGTAGCGGAGCTTGAGCCAGGCAAGGTCACCGCGATGGGCGCTCTGCTCGGCGGTCAGGCGATAGTCCTCGAAATGACGGACAGGCAACCAGCCCTTGCCGTTCGCGGGCACGACTTCATAAAGCGCCGTGACCTGGTGGCCCGAACCGATATCACCCGCATCGACCTTGTCATTGTCGAAATCCTCTTCGGCGAGCACGCGATTCTCATAGCCGATCAGGCGGTATTCCTTGACCAAAGCCGGGTTGAACTCGATCTGGATCTTCACATCCTTGGCAATCGTGAAAAGCGTGGCCGCCATTTCCTCATCGAGTACTTTCTGCGCCTCGAGCGCGGTGTCGATATAGGCATAATTGCCGTTCCCCACATCGGCGACATGCTCCATCATCGCCTCATTGTAATTGCCCTGGCCAAAGCCGAGCGTCGTCAGCGTGATGCCGCTTTCGCGGTTCTTCTTCACGATCGCTTCAATGCCTTCGTCCGAAGAGATGCCAACGTTGAAATCGCCATCGGTCGCCATGATGACGCGATTGACGCCGCCCTTGATGAAATTGGCGCGGGCCGTCGCATAGGCCAGTTCCATGCCCTGCCCGCCCGCAGTCGAGCCTCCGGCCTGGAGGCAATCGAGCGCCGCCTTCACGTAACGGGCGTTGTTGGTGGGTTCGAGCACGATCCCTGCCGCGCCTGCATAGACGACGATCGAGACCCGATCGCGCGGGCTCAACCGGTCGGCGAGCATCGAGAGAGCGCTCTTGACCAGCGGGAGCTTGTCCTGACTGAACATCGAGCCGGAGACGTCGACAAGGAAGACGAGGTTCGCCGCCGGACGTTCC
>JANLQV010000100.1:0-4901 GCA_031368025.1 Sphingomonadales bacterium
GGGATGGCAGGGTAGGGGGCTCGGATGCCCAGACCCCACAAGCCAGCCAGCCCGTTTCGCTATTTCAACTCCTCGCCCGAGATCATCCGCCTCGTGGTCATGATGTATATTCGTTATCCGTTGAGCCTGCGAAATGTAGAGGATTTGCTGTTCGAGCGCGGCATCGACATCTGTCAAGAAACGGTGCGGTTCTGGTGGAACAGGTTCGGTCCGCTGTTCGCAGGAGACATCCGAAGGCAGCGGGTACCCTCAACGGTTCACTTTTCAATTAGGTGCGTTTGCTTTGACAGTACCGGCGATCGAGGCATTGCCAAGCACTTTCTCCTCATGACTGAAGTGCCACAGACATCCAATGAGCGGTATTTTCAGAATGGACTTTGATTGGTTTAAGCGGCAACGATCTTCCTCCGAATTGATGGAGAATAAACATGGTTGACCGGCCTCTGCACCCAGAAACGCTCGCGCTGCACGCCGGATGGCGCGCCGATCCAGGCACAGGCTCGGTAGCACCGCCAATTTTTCAGACAACGTCCTATCAATTCCGCGATAGCGAACATGCCGCCAACCTTTTTGCGCTGGCAGAATTGGGCAATATCTACACACGTCTTGGCAATCCGACGACGGCGATCCTGGAAGATCGGATCGCTGCTCTCGAGGGCGGTGCCGCGGCGCTGGCGGTGTCCTCCGGGCAAGCAGCCTCCGCTTTTTCAATCCAGAATCTCGCACGCGCGGGCGATAATATCGTCTCCGGTACCGATCTTTACGGTGGCACTTACAATCTGTTCGCCAATACGATGAAAGATATGGGGATCGAGGTTCGATTCGTTGACCCGGCGGATGCACAAGCCTTTATCGCAGCCAGTGATGATAAGACCCGCGCATGGTATGTGGAAACACTGCCCAACCCCAAACTGATCGTCTGCTCGATGGCAGAGATTGCGGCACTTGGGCGGCCGTTGGGCATTCCACTCATCGTCGATAATACGGCCGCACCGCTCATTGCGCGGCCATTCGATCATGGCGCAGCAATTGTCGTCTATTCGACAACGAAATATATTGGTGGCCATGGCACTTCCATTGGCGGAATGATTGTCGATGGAGGGAATTTCGATTGGGAAAGCTTTCCCGAACGCCAGCCCAATCTCAATACGCCTGATGCGTCCTACCATGGTGCCGTCTGGGCGCAGGCCGCAAAACCACTTGGCCCAATAGCCTATATCCTGCGTGCCCGAACCGTGTTGCTGCGTGATTTGGGCTCAGCCCTTTCACCCTTTAACGCGTTTCAGTTGATCCAGGGCGTGGAGACGCTGCCGCTGCGCATGCCGCGCCATTGCAGCAACGCGAAAGCAGTGGCCGATTTCCTGACTGGCCGAGTCGATGTGGCGCGCGTCATACATCCCTCACTCCTTGCGGGCGAACCACGTGCCCGTGCGGACAGGCTCCTGACAGGTGGCGATGGCGGGCTTGTCGGCTTCGAATTGGCGGGCGGGCGAGAAGCAGGGCAGCGGTTTATCAATGCGCTTAAGCTTCTCTATCATGTCGCCAACATTGGCGACGCGCGCAGTCTCGCCATCCATCCGGCATCAACCACCCATTCGCAATTGTCAGCGGAAGAACAGACAGCAACTGGCGTATCGCCCGGCTATGTGCGCCTGTCGATCGGCCTCGAGCACATCGACGATATCCTTGCCGACCTCACTCAGGCGCTCGATGCCGCCGCCTAACTGCCCTCGCCCGACCACCGCGGTGCGCGCTTTTCGAGAAAGGCTGAGATGCCTTCCTGAGAATCGGGGAGATCGAGATTGGCAAGGGCGGAGCCCTGCGCAAACCTGTAGGCGTCCGCGACGTCCATTGCCGCTTGCTTCTGGAATGCCGCCTTTCCAAGTGCAAGCACCGGACCCGGTTTCGCTGCGATCTCGGCGACCAGCGCATTGACCGCTGCATCGAGGGCCTCGGGCTCGTAGACAGCGTTGACCAAGCCAATCCGAAGCGCATGTGCCGCCGGGAACAGGCGGCCTGTTGCAAGCATCATCATTGCTTCTTTGCGCCCCACCGAGCGTGACAGTTGAATTTGCGGCGTGTGGCACCAAAAGCCGATATTGACCCCGGGAGCCCCAAACCGTGCTTCCGATGAGGCCAGCGCAAGATCACACGCGGCCACAAGTTCGCATCCAGCCGCCGTCGCAACACCTTCGACCTTGGCGATAACGATCTGGGGCTGCGTCATGATTTGTTGCATCAACGCGGCGAGCCCTTCGAAATCGCGCGCGAGAAAATCCTGGTCGGCTTGCCCTGCGAACTCGTTAAGATCGTGTCCGGCGCAAAAGACGCGTGCTCCCGTTCCGGCAAGAACAACAACCTTGATCGAAGGGCGTGCAGAGATGTCAGCCAGTTCATTATGAAACCGGGCGACCAACTCCATCGAGAGACTGTTGCCCGCGTGAGGACGATTGAGCGTTACATAGGCCACCGCGCTTTCGATCCGGACCAGCAGAATGGATTGGTCAATATTGGAGTCCATTATCGGTCCCTTTTCATTGATCATGTCGAGTGGCGACGTGTTCGAAAGTGCGACAAGCCCCAAGAGAGATACGCAGATTGATGGCACCGACCCAACTCCCTGCAAGCACCGGAACTTACGTTTGCCGAAACTCTGCTTCCATGATCTTACGCATCTCGAATTTCTGCGCCTTGCCCGTCACAGTCATTGCAAAAGCGTCTACAATGCGGATGTGGCGCGGCACTTTGTAATGGGCAATCTGACCCTTGCAATACGCGACTACCTCTTCAGACGTTACCGTTAAGCCCTGCTTGGCAATGACCCAGACGCAGACTTCCTCGCCATATTTCTCGTCTGCCATACCAAACACTTGCGCGTCGGCAATGGCAGGATGCGAGAGCAGGAACTCCTCTATCTCACGCGGATAGATGTTCTCGCCGCCGCGGATGATCATATCCTTGATCCGCCCGGTAATGCGAACATAGCCCTTTTCATCCATCGTCGCGAGGTCGCCGGAATGCATCCATCTGTCGCCGTCGATTGCTTCGGCCGTCTTTTGCGGGTCGTCCCAATAGCCCAGCATGACGGCATAGCCGCGCGAACAATATTCTCCCTGCACCCCGCGCAGCAAAGTCTGCCCGTCCGGGCCCACGATCTTGGCTTCTGCATGCGGATGCACGCGACCCACCGTCGACACGCGTTCGTTGAGAGGATCGTCGGTCGCTGTCTGGGTCGTGATCGGGCTGGTTTCGGTCATGCCATAGGCGATTGTCACTTCGGTCATGTTGAGCCGCTCGATGACGCCGCGCATCGTTGCCACAGGACAGGGTGATCCCGCCATGATTCCCGTACGAAGCGTCGATACGTCGAAACGGTCGAGATCGGGCAGGTTGAGTATGGTGATGAACATCGTCGGCACGCCGTAGAGTGCTGTGCATCCCTC
The DNA here is from genome assembly GCA_031368025.1 of Sphingomonadales bacterium. Lineage (GTDB taxonomy): Bacteria > Pseudomonadota > Alphaproteobacteria > Sphingomonadales > Sphingomonadaceae > Aquisediminimonas. Next base: position 3,444 of record JANLQV010000100.1, read on the forward strand.
GGCCTCGATGGCCTCAAGGGCTTGTGTCGGATCATAGGCCTCTCCGGGATAGACCATCGCCGCGCCCGACGTGACAGCCGCCAGATTGCCCAGCACCATTCCAAAGCAATGGTAGAGTGGAACGGGAATGCAGATCCGGTCCTTTTCGCTCAACTTGATCTGGCGCGCATCGAAATAGCCATTGTTGAGGATGTTGCGGTGTGTGAGCGTGGCCCCTTTGGGAAAACCGGTCGTCCCGCTGGTGAACTGGATGTTGATCGGATCGTTGCGGTCGAGCGTCGCGCCAATCGTCCCCAACCTGGCCATGTCGATGGTCGAGGCAAGCATTTTCCACGGCATGAATCCGTCATGGACCGTGTCGCCCAAGCTCACGAGCACCCGCAGTTGAGGAAGCTTCTTCGGTCCGAGTTCACGCAGCATGCCGATATAGTCGCTCGATTTGAACGACGGCGCAGTCACGAGCGCGATACAGCCAACCCTGTTCAACGCATATTCGACTTCAGACAGTCGATAGGCGGGGTTGATCGTCACCAACACAGCGCCGATCTTTGCCGTCGCAAACTGGGTCACCGTCCATTCGGCGCAATTGGGCGACCAGATACCAACCCGCTCGCCCTTCTTGATTCCCTGCGCAACAAGGCCGCATGCGATCCGGTCGACTTCGGTATTGAGTTCTGCCCAGGTCCATCGAATGCCCTGGTGCCGCGAAACCAGTGCCAATCCATCGGGCCACGCATGCGCTGCACGCTCAAGTGCCTCGCCAATTGTGTATTCGAGCAAAGGCGGTTCAGTGACGCCCTTCGAATAGCTAAGGTATTTCGTCATCGGGCCTCGTTGATCACCTGGATCTGGGTGAATTCATGCAACCCCTCTTCAGCAAACTCGACGCCAATCCCCGATTGTTTGGCGCCGCCAAAGGGGATGTTGGGACCGAAATCGAGATGTTTGTTGATCCAGACCGTGCCGGATTCCATCTCACAGGCCATATCATAGGCCTTTTCGCGATCATTCGACCAGATCGAACCGCCCAGCCCCCAAGGCGAGGCATTGGCGCGGGCCAGCGCGTCATCATTGTCACTGAAACGGATGACCGGCAGGATAGGACCGAATTGCTCCTCATCAACGATTTTTGTCCCGTCGGTCACATCCCGAACGATCGTCGGCCGGATGAAATAGCCGGGCCGATCCTCAACCTGTCCACCAGCAATGATATTGCCATTGGCACGCGCGTCTTCAAGAAAGCCCTTCACCTTTTCATACTGCATCTTGTTCTGGAGCGGTCCAATCTGGGCACCCTGTTTGAGCCCGTCATCAACGATCGCAGCATCAGCCAGTTTGGCCAGCTCGTCACACAATTCGTCATAGATCGACTCATGTGCATAGACGCGCTTGACCGCGAGACAGACTTGCCCGGCGTTCATCGTCGCGCCCCCGAAGATACCAGGTGCCACAAGTTTG
>JANLQV010000101.1:0-2670 GCA_031368025.1 Sphingomonadales bacterium
TTGAGCTGGCAGAGCAGGGCGGTCGTCATCGCTGCCATTCCCGTGGCCTGCGCGCGACAGGCTTCCGCCCCTTCCATCAGGGCGATGCGTTCCTCCAGCATCTGGACGGTCGGGTTCTGGAGGCGCGAATAGGTCATCCCCTCCTGCTCACCCGCGAACCGCGCCGCGACCGTTTCGGCATCGTCATAGGTATAGCCCGACGACATGAAGATGGCCTCGGACGTTTCGCCCTGCTCCGAACGCCACGTGCCGCCGCGCACGGCCTGCGTTGCGGGGCGCCATTTGCTGGTGATCGAACGGTCTTGGCCGGTGGTGCGTTTCATGATTGTGCTTTTCGGATGGAGATGGCTTCAGGTCAATGCGGCAAGAACGGCATCGCCCATTTGCCGTGTGGTCATGCTCCCGCCAAGATCGGGCGAGCGGGCCCCCTTGGCGAGAGCGGAGGCCACTGCCGCTTCGATCCGGTCGGCGGCTCCCGCTTGATCCAGCGAGTAACGCAGCATCATCGCGGCGGAGAGGATCGTCGCCAGCGGATTGGCCTTGCCCTGCCCGGCAATGTCCGGCGCGGAACCGTGGATCGGCTCATACAGGCCTTTCTGATTGGCATCGAGCGAGGCGCTGGGGAGCATCCCGATCGAACCGGCGCACATGCTGGCCTGATCCGAAAGGATATCCCCGAACAGGTTTCCGGTCACGATCACATCGAACTGGCCGGGATTGCGCACAAGCTGCATCGCGGCATTGTCGACATACATATGGCTGAGCGCGATATCGGGATACTCCGCCGCCGTCTCGATCACGACATCGCGCCAGAGCTGCGACGTTTCCAGCACATTGGCCTTGTCCACAGAGCAAAGCTTGCCCTTCCGGGCCCGCGCCGTTTCGAACCCGACCCGCGCGATGCGGCGCACCTCGTCCTCATTATAGGACATGATGTCATAACCTTCGCGCTTGCCGTCGGCCGTTCTGCGCATGCCCTTTTCGCCGAAATAGACGTCTCCATTGAGTTCACGGATGATGATCATGTCGATCTGGCCCGCCACTTCGGGGCGGAGGGCCGAGGCATCGGCCAGTTCGGGGAAGAGCTTTGCCGGGCGCAGGTTGGCGAACAGCGCCAGTTCCTTGCGCAACCCGAGGATCGCCTGTTCGGGGCGCAAATGCCGTTCGAGGCCATCGCAATCGGGATCGCCCACCGCGCCGAACAGGATGGCGTCTGCCCGCCGTGCAGTCTCGAGCGTTTCCGCGGGGAGCGGATGGCCGACCGCCTTGTATGCCGCGCCGCCGACCAGCGCCTCGTCATAGGTCAGGCCCAGCCCCAACGCATCGAGCACACGCCGCGCCTCGGCAATGACTTCGGGACCAATCCCGTCTCCGGGCAAAAGGGCAATGCGCATCATCAACTCCGTTATGGGATGCGCGGGGCTTTGGCCTAAGCCGCCGCCCTTTTCAACCGCTCGACCAGCCGTTCGCGTGAAGCGAGCACATCGGCGCGCCTGTCGGCAAACAGGTATCGCGCCAGCCGCACGCCCGACGCGTTGAGGCTGGCATGGACGCCCTCCCACCCATCCGACCGCGCGCCGTCGCCATTGCCGAAGCCCAGCGCCGAAAGGATCAGCGCTTCATAGCTGACCAGCGCCCCTGCCCAGCCCCGAGCGGCGGGCGCGGCTTCGACGGCATTGAGCAGCCCGTCGAGCGCCGAATGGATCGCGGGATGCGGATGCATTTCCGGCACCACAGAAGCGGTCAACGCCGTCGCCCAGTCGAGCGCCGCGGCGGCCAGAGGCTCGGCCATCAACGGCCCGCGACTCTGCTCCAGCTCCACGGTCAGCGCAGGCAGTTGCGTGTCCACCCGCGCGCGGAATTCCGCACGGACGATGTTGGAAGGCTGGAGCACAGGCCGCATCGTCCGCGACCGCCCGCCCCTGACATAGCCCGCGATCAGGCCATGCTCCGCCGTCATCCCCCGCACGATCGCCCCGGCCTCGCCATGCGGACGGACAGCGCAGATGATCGCGGAGGTGACGATGTGCATCAGCCCTCACCCACCCACATGATAAAAATCATAAACCACCCGCGCCACCGTCGCTGAAACCCCCGGCGCCCTTGCCAGATCCTCAAGCGATGCATCGCGCACCGCCCGTGCCGTGCCGAAATGCATCAACAGTGCCCGCTTGCGCGCTGGCCCGATGCCCGGAACTTCGTCCAGCGGGCTGGCGGTGATCGCCTTGCTGCGCTTGTTGCGGTGTGCGCCGATGGCGAAGCGGTGGGCTTCGTCGCGGAGGCGTTGGAGGTAGAACAGGACAGGCGCGTTGACCGGCAGGCTGATTTCGCGGCCGTCCGGGAAGTGGAACGTCTCTCGGCCCGCGTTCCGGTCCGGGCCTTTGGAGACGCCGATCAGCGGAACATCCTCGACGCCCAGTTCGTCCAGCACACCCTTGACGGCACTCATCTGCCCCTTGCCGCCGTCGATCAGGACGAGGTCGGGCCAGTGCCCGCGCTCGCGATCAGGATCTTCCTCCAAGGCGCGACCGAAACGCCGTTCCATCACTTCGCGCATCATCGCGAAATCGTCTCCCGGGGCGGTTTCGGCGCGCTTGATGTTGAACTTGCGATACTGGCCCTTCTGGAATCCTTCCGGCCCCGCGACCACCATTGCCCCCAGCGCGTTCG
>JANLQV010000158.1:0-19282 GCA_031368025.1 Sphingomonadales bacterium
TCCGGGCGCGCGCAACCGCGATGGCCCGAGTCGCGGCCGGGGGCGCAACAAGCGCCGTCGCAGCAAGAATCAGACCCGTCAGCACAAGTGACGTTAAGACTTTGTTTACGAATTGGCTCAACCCGCAAAGGCGGTTAACGACCGCTCTCGCCCCGCAAAGGGGTGGTTGCAGGGGGCAGATCGCTCTGCTAGGGGCGCGGGCCTACCAAGGCCGGGCGCGTCCCGGCTCTTTCATGAGCGTGCGGCCGTGGCGGAACTGGTAGACGCGCAACGTTGAGGTCGTTGTGGGCGAAAGCCCGTGGAAGTTCGAGTCTTCTCGGCCGCACCAGCTCCCCTGATTCGTTACGGTGCCGAGGCCTGTCGCGTTGCCGCTTCCGCAGCCAATGTTCCCAGATGGACCGAAGGCGTTAGCCCGCTGACCACCGCCAAACCCTTGAGCGCAGTCGTCACGCGGGCGGCATCTGCCGATGTCCGCGAAATCCGCAGGGTGTAGCGGCCGTAAGGCACGGCTTCGAACAGGAAGAATCCGTCAAACTCGCTGACGGTTTTCGCCGCAACCCGGCCTTCCACATTGACAAGTTCAAGTTCGACACCCTGAAAATTGCCACCACCAGCACGCACCAACGTGCCATCGATTTCGCCAGCGCTTGCGAGCGGCAGTTCAATCGTCACGGCCACACCCGGGCGCGGCGTCACGACAATACCGGACGTTGCGGGCTGAACCAGTGGATCGGGCAGAGACGATGCATCGATGCCGATCAGAACCGGCTGATAGGGCTCCAGCGCATCAATCACGACCTGTCCGTTCTTTCCGGTCAACCGTTCGACCGGCACGCGACCGGCAGAAAGCTGCACATCCTTTTCAACTGGCTCATCGGACTGGCGCACGCCATCCCCGTTCAGATCGCGATAAACCCGCGCCACGGCCTGTCCCTGCGTGGCAAGCCGCTCGGATGTCATGCGGATCCGACCCGCACTCGCCGGATCAGGGCCAAGGCTGAAGGCAAGGTTGAGCCCACCGGCCAGAGAACCGTCGCTTCCCGCCTCTACTGACGCCGCCAAAGCGAGCTTTTCGAATCTGCGGATATAGCCCATGCCGATCCGCGCGCGCCGCAAAGGCCGGTCATAACCAATCTCCGCCCGCCAATCGTTGCGAAAACGGTCATTCCCTCCGCCTGCCGACCATTCGGCAACCAGAGCGGCATTTTCCAGGCGTGATTCAGGGCTGAGCCGGTACCGCGTTTCACCCCGGAACCGGACATTTCCAATGCGGGCATTGGCGAGCAGCGATGCTTCAACAATGCTTGGCGGATCCGGCCCGTATTTTCGCCGTTCGTCACGCCAGTTCAATTCACCGGTCAGCGACATCCGCCCGATGCTGGTCGAAGCCCGCGCCGCTGCATCAAGACTGTCAGATCCGGTCGATCGCGTCGTGTAACGCGATTCGAGATGAACTGGCAGGATCGTGCGGCCCAGCTTGAAACTATGGTCCAGCGAGACTGTATGCAGACCGGTCACATCGCGCAGGACGCGATCCGAGCGAAAACCGCCCAAGGCCCTGATCGTTTCAACGCTGATATAGGTGCTGTTAAACTCGCCCAGCATCTGTGCGCGCAAGGCAGACCCGCCATTGCTGGATTGCGAGCCTGAAATTTCGACAAGAGTTGGCCCAACTGCACGCCGCAGCGCAAGTTCTGCATAGTTGCGCCGAATGCCATCCTCAAGGACAAGGCTATGCACCAGCCCCGCAACCGATGTCCGCGCATCCAGACCCCGTTCGAGCGCGAACGTTCCGCGCCATCCCGTCTGGCCGAAGCGCCCCCCGCCACCGATGCCGATCAGATCATGGCCATCCTGATAGCCGCCGGCCCAATAATAGGTTTTGCGCGGCGGGATGCTGTCCAGCCCGACAGGCACATTACGGGTCTCGCGGCGGACCTGTCCCTGAGGACCATAAAGCACGATTTCAAATCGGTTCTGCCCGTAAAGCAACGGAACATCCCGAAATTCATAACGCCCGTCAGCGCGATTGTTCGCAAACATCAGCAATTGGCCGTTGCGATATAGCTCTGCATCCCAGCCACTGGGCAATTCGCCCCGGAAATCGGTGCGGTCGAAACTGTCGCGCCGCTCGACCGGGCGGTTTGTGACCATCGCCCCGCGACCGGCGCTCGATTGCGCCACAAGCGGGGTCGAAAAACCCGAAACATCGCCGGCCGCAACCGTTGTAGCATGCAACGGCCCAAGCAGCTTCGCTTCGGGATCGGTGCGATAGGCCTGAACCCGCAGGCTTTCCGGAACGCCCTTGCGGCTTGAGGAAAGCCGCGCATTATAGGCAATTGGGCCAACTTCTCCGGCCGCATAAAGCTCATAGGTCCTGCTGATCTGGCCAGTGCCCCGCGCGCGATCCTTCAATCCGCCAAGGCTGACCACGACATCGACCGAAGGCATGCGCACGCCCCGAAACGGCGTTTGCGTATGCGGCAGGCTCTTGAGATCAAAGACGGCGATATTCTGGACCTTCGCGGCGCGCGCGCGGCGCTCCATCTGCGCTTCGACCGGCAATTTGGTGGGCGATTTGATGATCAGCAGCGCATTGCCCTGATCGGCCACCAGGCTGAGCCCCAACCAGTTGCCGAGCCGGGCCGTCGCGACACACCAGCCTTCAGGCGTGTCGTAAATATCGTTCGGGCCCAGCTTGGCGACTGTGTTCATGATTTGTACTGTATTGGCCTCGCGGTCGATGGCCAGCGTATGGCGTTCTTCAAACGCCCAGCCGGTTGCGCGGCGCAACTTCTTGTCGAGCCGCACCGGAATATCGAGCGCCATGATCACATCGGCAAGATCGACACAGGTGCCGCCAGGAACCTGATAGCCGCGCACGCCATCGCCCAGCCGGTATTGGCCCAGCCGGACGTCGAACAGCAATGCATCGTCAGCATTCGCTGTCCACCGCGCCTGTGTCTGTGCCACGCCGGGTTGACCCAGCCCGAACAGCACAGCCGCGCCCGTCAGGACGCGGCCAACAAGGGTGGAAAGGCGTTTCATGATCTGGTCCGGGCTGGCCCAGCCGCTCCTAGCGGATCACCGCGTCGAGCGAGGCGATGACGCCGCCCCCGGCATCATTATCTTCGAGATACTCGATTTTCACAGGCCCGGGCAGGGCAGTTGCCAGCGCTTCGGGGATCGGAAGGATCACTTCGCGCTGCGCGACTTCGGCATAGACCGCGATTCCGCGCACTTCGAACACCGGCTTGGCGACGCCCGGTTTGGTGATGCGGATTCTGCCATAGACCGAACGGGTCCCGCTGCGTGTCAGGGTAAAGGCCAACGCGGGGCCGCCCTTGTCGCGCGCAATTCTGGGATTGGCGATTGCCGCAGTGGCGACAAGACTGCCCCGACGGACGATGATCGGGATCGTCACGCCGTAAATGGGGGTGAGCGCGATCGACACGCCATCCTTTTGTTTCGGAGCGGGGGTGACGAGCTTTGCATCGGGAATCGCCCGAAACAACATGTGTGCCCGATACTCGCCATCGGGCAGCCCCTCAGGCGCGCGAACACCGATGCGGATCGATTGCGGCTGGTTTGGCGGGAGCACAACCTTGCGTGGCGCGTAACTGATCATGCCCAGCGTGATCATATCATGCGAATCAGCTTTGGCCGGATCAATTTCTTCAAGCGATCCGTCGGGGAGCATTCGGCGCAGTTCGAGCGAGATTCGGTAGGTCGCAGGCTCGCTTCCGATATTGTTGAGAATGACTTCGGTGCCACGCGATCCATCAAGGATAACGCGTGTTGGTGCGACCAGAAGATCTCCCGCAGCACAGGCAGGCCCCGAAAAAAGTGCGGATAGCCCGGCGAACCAGGCAAGGGCGCTACGCCCCGGCAAAACGGCCATCAATCTGTCTCCAAGCCCAATGGTCCCCACGACCTGGTACCCGGCGATCATGCCCGGATTTGGTTTACATTCCGCTAACCACGCTCGCGGCGCTGGCAAAAAAAGGGCCCGCCGACACGGTGACGCGTTGGCGGGCCCATTGGCCTTGGTCAGCAAGGCTTATTGGTAGTTGACGGTCGCCGTGAAGGAGCCCGCATAGTCGCCATCCGGCTGTGCCGCGCCAACTGAAAGTGTGCCCCCAACCGAGAAGGAACCCGTACCACCCGCGCCTGCAAGTGTGGTCGTGGCAGCACTGGCAACCAAGGTGGACGACATATTGTTCGCGCCCGAGTTGAGGGTTACCGTTGCAGGGACGGAAATCGTCACGACCTGGCCAGTTGTTCCGGTAATGTTGAAGCCGGCTGCTGTCGTCGTGCCTGAGCAGACAAGGACAGCAGCGCAGGTGCGCCCGCCGGCCGAATCGATTGCAACGGTTGCTGCAGAAGCAGCAGACACGATGATACCAAACTGGAGGTCGGACGTGTTGGTCAAGGTGATCTGGCGCAGGATCTTGGCTTTGGCTGTCGCGGTCGCCGTGGCGGCATTGGCCGCTGTCGCACCAAGGGCAAGGGCCGCCAGCGTCGAGGTGGCCACGATGGCCTTGAGCATCTGAATCTTCATCGAAAAAGTCCCCTAAAGAAAATCGCGTTTCGGTCGTTCCTGAATGGAAAAACATCCATCCCGGAATTCGCCGTAGACTGGGAGGCTTTCATAATTTGCTGCTTTGAATGGTTAACCGGCCGGTAAGACACCAGATATTCAAGGGCACCGGCTACTCATAATCGACGGTGATCGGGATGCGGCCCCGGAAATCTCCAGCCGCTTCATCGCGCACGGTCAGTTTTCCGCCAAAGGTGAACACCAGCCGACCATCCTGCCCAATCACCGGGTGCGGCGGCAGATCGCTGCGAATCTGCGTCACATCGGCCACCGCGCCCAGATTCGAGTTGAGCACGATTGACCCCGGCAAATCGACAATGATCCGGGCAAAGGGCTCACCGGTAATGGTGACAGTGCCGACAAGGGCAGGGCCACCGAGCGAAATCAGGCCGATCAGCTGGCGCCGACCGGTGCGCGCATCAATCGTGATGCTGCCCGCCCCGCGGCTGGTGTGAACCGCCGTGCTGAAATCGAGCGTCGCAGTGATATCGACCGTCAGCGGGCGCAGCGCCGTCTTGTCCTTGGCCGGTGCCGATTCGCAAAGCTGGCAAGCCTGCGCAACCGCAGTCGTTCCCGACAACGGAAAGGCGCAAGCCAGCACGGCTAGAATGAGCGTCCCCACGTTCATCGTGCTGAATCTAACGTTAAACTTTCAATATGTTCTTAACTCCGCCATGAAGCTCGTCCGCGCAAACCCCGCGCGCGGCGGAACGAAAGCCAGTTGTGTCTGCTCCACTTGCCCGCATCAATGCCATTGGCACGGCTACACCCGCCCACGACATCCATCAGGCGTTTATCAATTGGGCCAGCGAACGTGTGGCCGATCCACGCGAGGCGGGGTTGTTTTCGCGCATGGCCGCCAGGTCGGGAATTGAGCATCGCTATTCGGTCTTGCCAAAGGGGCCTGACGGTGGATCACCGGTGGCGCCGGACGGATTTTACGCCGATGACGTTCTTCCTCCCACCTCCGCACGCATGGCCCTTTATGGCGAACATGCGCCGGCCCTGGCCCTTGAGGCGATCCGCAATCTGGGACCCATCGGAGACATCAGCCATCTCGTCGTTGCGAGCTGCACCGGCTTTACCGCGCCGGGGATCGACCAGATCATTGCCGAACGATTGGGTCTTTCGCCCTCGATTGAACGGCTGCTCGTCGGGTTTATGGGCTGTTACGCGGCCATATCGGCATTGAGAAGCGCGCGCCACATTGTCCGTTCGGACCCGCAAGCACGCGTTCTGGTCGTCACGGTCGAGCTGTCATCGCTTCATCTCCAACCCGAATCGGCCATCGAACCCTTGCTGGCGATGCTTCAGTTCGGGGACGGCGCTGCGGCCGCGCTCGTCACATCCCACGGGCCTGGCCTTGCGATCGATGCGCCCTTTGCCGCGACCCTGCCCGATTCGGGAGAGCTGATTCGCTGGAGTATCGGCGATCAGGGTTTTGCCATGCATTTGTCTGGTGAAGTTCCAGGTCGCATTTCCGAAGCGCTGCGCGATCCGGGCTTCCGGAAGATCCTGACCGGTGGCGCCGAACCGCAAGCGATTGACGCCTGGGCCGTTCACGCCGGCGGGCGTTCGATCCTCGATGCGGTTGCTCACACGCTCGGCCTGAGCGATGACGTGCTGGCGATTTCTCGAGGTGTACTGCGCGATTATGGCAACATGTCCTCTTCCACGCTGATGTTCGCGCTGGCCGGGTTCATGGATTTAAGGCCAGCGCGCGGCGTTGCTCTTGCGTTCGGCCCCGGCCTTGCCGCCGAAGGCTTCGGCTTTCACCGGGTCGATTGAAATGCTGCAGACCCGATCGCTTGCCGATGAAATGATGGACGATCCGGCGCTGGACCTTTCGACCTATTCGGCGGTGCTTGGCGATCTTGCGCACGTCAACACCGTCACACTCGCCCGTCGCCCGACACTGGGCTTCCTTGGCCGCGCGCTTGGCGACGCAAAACGATTCCGCCTGCTCGATGTCGGGTTTGGCGACGGGGATATGCTGCGCGCCATTGCCCGCTGGGCTGCAAGACGCGGGATCGATGCTGAACTGGTCGGCATCGATCTCAATCCGCGTAGCGAAACCGTTGCCCGCGCAGCAACGCCCGATCCGATGCCGATCGACTGGCGCACCGGCGATTATGCAGATCAGGCGCACGAATCCTGGGATTTCATTGTCTCGAGCCTCGTCGCACATCATATGACGCATGCCCAACTCATCGGGTTCTTGCGCTTTATGGAAACCCACGCGAAGCGCGGCTGGTTCATCAATGATCTGCATCGCCACGGCTTTGCCTATGCCGGTTTTCCGGTGCTGGCATCGCTCATGCGCTGGCACCCGATCGTGCGTCATGACGGCCAGTTGTCGATCGCGCGGTCTTATCGACCCGCTGAATGGCCCGCCATGCTCGCAGAAGCCGGTGCCACCAACGCCCGCGTGTTCCGCGCCTTTCCCTTCCGGCTATGCGTCGAAGCGACCCGCTGATCGCAGGTGGCGGTCCGGCGGGTTCTGCTGCCGCGATTACCCTTGCCGCTACCGGCGGGCGGCCAGTCGTGCTCGAACGCCAGCGCGAGACAGGAGACGCACTGTGCGGAGGCTTTCTGAGCTGGCGCACGCTCCAAACGCTCGAGACGCTGGGCATCGTCGGGATTGGCGGACACCGCATCGAGCGGTTGCGGCTTTTTGCGGGAAACACCGTCAGCGAAGCGCGCTTGCCACATCCCGCGATGGGAGTTTCCCGCCGTCGACTCGATTCGCTGCTGCTGGCCCGTGCTGAAAGCCTGGGCGCAGGCATCGAACGCGGAGTCACCATGCGCGAATGGTCCGAGGGACGGATCGAAACCGGCGATGGCGCAACGCTAACCCCGGACACACTGTTTCTCGCGACGGGCAAACATGATCTGCGCGGGATCGGTCGCCCGCGTGATGCGTCAGAGGACCTGACGATCGGCATCCGTGTGCCACTCTCCCCGCATCCCGCGCTCGAGACGCTTGTTAGCAGCGCAATTGAACTCCATCTTTTCGATCATGGCTATTGCGGGCTTGAGCTTCAGGAGGGCGGGCGCGGCAATCTGTGCCTGGCCGTCCGCAAATCACGGCTTGGCCAGTCGGGCGGCGATCCCGATCGGCTGCTGGCCGAATGGGCTTCCCAAAGCCCGGCTTTTGCCGATCGGCTTGCTTTTCGGGACGCCGGATCGGATGCGATTGGCGCCGTCCCTTATGGCTGGATCGCGCGCGATACACTGCCCGGCGTTTTTCGTCTGGGTGATCAGGCAGCCGTGATTCCATCCCTCGCAGGCGAAGGCAATGGCATTGCGCTTTCGAGTGGGATCATGGCGGCGCAAGGATGGATGGCGGGCGAAACGTCACAGGCTTTCCAGGCGCGGCTCGCACACGCAACAACACGCCCCGTCGGGATCGCCCGCTGGCTTTGGCAATGGGGAGAGCGGCCAAACACCGCGCGCCTGATGAGCCAGGGCGTTCGCTTTGCGCCCTGGCTTGCAAGCCGGTTCGCCGAATGGACGCGCATTCGCCATTGATTGCGGCGAACTCCCGCCCCACATTGCCGCTATGGAACGAATCGATCTCAGCGAAACCGAATGGCGCGCGCGCTTGACCCCCGAACAATATGCTGTGCTGCGCGAAGCGGGCACAGAACGCGCCTTTGCCGGCAACCTCAACTACAATAAGGCGTCGGGCCGTTATGATTGCATGGGATGTGGCAATCCCCTGTTCGAAAGCAATCGCAAATTCGATTCAGGTTCGGGCTGGCCAAGCTTTACCGCTCCTGTCAGCCCTGACGCCGTTATCGAACATCGCGATATCAGCCACGGGATGGTGCGCGTCGAAGTGCGCTGCGCCAAGTGCGACGGCCATCTGGGCCATGTCTTTCCCGATGGACCCCGCGAGGACACTGGCCTGCGCTATTGCATGAATAGCGTTGCGCTGGACTTTAAGGGCGCAGACAAAGCCTGACTCTTGCCGGGACGAATCCTCCGCCCTATCATCGTTAGTCCATGGCTCGCCGCAAAACCGCCAAATCCCTTAGACCCTGGTATGTTCGGGTCTTTCGTTACAGTTTCTTTGCCGGGCTGGCGGGGTTGGTTGCGCTCATCATTGCTGTCTCGGTCGCCTGGTCGACCCTGCCGTCCTATGAAGAACTGAAACAATCGCCCAACGGGCAGATGATCAGGGTGCACGCGGCTGATGGCACGGTCATTATTTCGCTGGGCCCCAGCTTTGGCGCCTGGCTGCCCTATCGCGCCATTCCACGAGTCATGACCGACGCCATGGTGTCGGTTGAGGATCGCCGGTACCGCATGCATCCAGGCGTCGATCCGCTCGGCATCGCACGGTCCTTCGTCGTGCGCCTCCAGAAAGGGCATTTTACCCAGGGCGGATCAACCATCACGCAACAGCTTGCCCGAAATGTCTTCCTGACCAATGACAAGACCTGGACGCGCAAGGCGCGCGAGATCATCCTTGCGCTCGCGCTCGAACGGAAATTTTCGAAGGACGAAATTCTCGAACTCTACCTCAACCGGGTTTACTTCGGCGGCGGCGCCTATGGCATCGATGCGGCCTCACGCAAATTCTTTGGCCACCCCGCCAACCAACTAAGCCTCCCCGAAGCCGCGATCATTGCCGGGCTGGTCAAGGCGCCGTCCAACTATTCGCCGACCGCCGATGCCAAAGCCGCCATCGGTCGCGCCGGAGTTGTGCTTGCGGCGATGGAATCAAACGGAGTTATCACCCCGTCCCAAGCGCGCGCCGCCGATCCGGCCAACGTTAAACTGGCGCCCGAGCAGAACAGTACCTCCGTGCGCTATTTCACCGACTGGGCGCTGCCGCAACTCGACACCATGATCGAAGAGACCGATGCGCCGATTGACGTGTGGACGACGATCGACATCAACATGCAACGTGCCGCGGTGGAAGCCATCCGCGCCAATGCGCCGGCCGGAACTCAGGGAGCGCTGGTGGCGATCGATCGCGACGGCGCGGTTCGGGCGATGGTTGGCGGAACCGACTATGTGACGTCGATCTACAACCGGGCGACTCAGGCCGTTCGTCAGCCGGGTTCGGCGTTCAAGCTGTTCGTTTATCTCGCAGCGCTCGAAGCTGGTTTCACCGCCGAATCGAGCGTGGTCGATGAACCTGTCGAGATCAATGGCTGGCGCCCGCGCAACTCCAGCGGTCGTTTTGCCGGTGAAATGAACCTGCGCACCGCCTTTGCCTATTCGGTCAACACGATTGCGGCGAAGATCGGGGCGGAAGTTGGCACTTCGGCGATCGCCGGAATGGCCCAGCGTTTCGGGATCACGACCCCGGTCAATACCCATCCTTCGATGGTGCTCGGCACGTCGGATGTTCGCCTGATTGATATGACGCGCGCTTATGCATCGGTTGCCTCAAAGGGCGTCGCGGTTGTTCCCTATGGAATTATGAAAGTGACGACTGATAAGGGCGAATTGCTCTACCAGCATGAGGCAGATCTTTCGCGCGTCCTGATCCCCCCACAGGTTGCGGCCGGGATGACCGACCTCCTCCAGACGGCCGTGAGCGTCGGGACCGGGCGGGCGGCTCAGATCGGGCGGCCGGTGGCTGGCAAGACCGGAACGACATCATCGAACAAGGATGGCTGGTTCATGGGTTTTTCGAGCGGGCTCACGACCGGTGTCTGGATGGGTCGCGATGATGCGCACACAGTTCGCGGGCTTCAGGGCGGCACGGCCCCGGCCCGTGCTTTTTCGGCTTTCATGCGCGTCGCGGTTGCGGACCGGAAGGTCGAACAGTTCGACACACAAGTGACGCTTCCCGAATGGCAACTCGAGCCCGATGAAGAAGCCTATTTTGGCGGGCCCGATAATGGCACCTTTGTCGATGCCGACGGAAATCCGGTTGGTGAGCCCGCCCGCACGCCGGAAAATATGGTTTCCAACCCGGGAGCCCCCGATGACAGCGGCAATCCGCCGTCCGAACTCATGCCTGAGGCGGCGCGCCCGAACCAGTGAAGCCCGGCGCCGTGGGTGCGCAGCCAGCGCCGTGCGGGCGCAGGATCTTCGCCGTATAGCTCGGCGACCAACGCATGAAATGCGCGGCCGTGATTCATATGGACACGGTGCGCCACTTCATGCGCAGCCGTCGCGCGGCGGACAGTGGCGGGCGCAAGGATCAATCGCCAGCTATAACGAATATCGCCCGAGGCGGCACAGCTTCCCCAGCGTGACACTGGATCGCCGACCCCGATCCGGCCCAGCGTGACGCCGATCTGCGCGGCATAGCCAAGGCTTTCGGTCTCCAACAACGCGCGTGCTTCGGCTTTCAGCCAGCGCAGCAAGCGGCCGTCAAGCGATGCTAGCGCCCCCCCTACGCGCAAGGCACCGTCCAGCAGGAGCGGCTTGCGCGGATGGCCCACATCCCAGTCGAGCGTTATCCGCTCGCCAGCGAATGGCACGATCATTCCAGGCACAATCGGTTGCGGTTCAGGCAGCGCCGCCAGTTGGGCCTCGATCCAGCCGCGCTTGGTTTCCGTCCAGCGATAGGCCTCTGCCAGCGCGGCGCGGCGCGGAAGCGTCAGCCGCACGCTGCCGTCGCGCGGGTTGACCATAAGCCGCATCTGCCGCGCGTTCGGGGAGCGCACCAGCGTCAACGGGCGGACATGGCCGCCGCCCGAAAAGACCGGCTCACTCGCCGATGTCGAGGATATGATGTTCCAGATCGCCCGCATCGTCTTCCGATATTGTCCAGCCCCTGACCGAGGCTCCCGCTTTGTGGATTGCCTCGCGATCCCCGCAAACAAGATAGTGCCATTCGGGCAGGGGTTTGTTTTCAGCCCGCAGCACATAGGCGCAGGTTTCGGGCAGCCAGTCCATCGTCAAGAGCTTTGCCGGTGTGAGCCTGATGCACTCGGGCACATGGGCATGCCGATGTTTATAGTCCGAACAGCGGCCCGTGCTCCGATCGAGCAGGCGGCAGGCGACGTTGGTCGGATGCAGCTCCCCCGTGTCTTCATCTTCAAGCTTGTGGATGCAGCATTTTCCACAGCCGTCGCACAACGCCTCCCATTGCGCCCGGTCAAGCCGCGTCAGCGGCACATCTTCCCAAAAGCGCCCGCTCATTTCACCCAGCGACCCAGTTCGTGTGCAATCTCATCGGGAGAGCCATTTTCGGGAACGAAGGCAATCGGGGCGCCATCTGGCCCATATAACGCCGTCGCGCGACTGTGATCGACCAGGTAGCTGCCCGGCGTCGCACCCGGTGATTTCTGATAATAGACGCCATAGGCTTTCGCGACATCGGCAATCGCCGCAGGTGAACCGGTGAGACCGATGAGTCGCGGATGAAAGGCATCGGTAAACGTGGCGAGCGCAACCGGCGTATCGCGTTCGGGATCGACCGTGATGAACAGCGGCTGGATTTTTGCGCCGCGGGCGGCATCCTCTTTTTCAAACGCCTTGAGCCCAAGCATCAATTTCTGGACATCCACCGGACAGACGTCGGGACAAAAAGTATAGCCGAAATAAATCAGGCGGTATTTGCCATTGAAATCAGTGTCGCGAACTGCCTTTCCATCTTCACCGATCAACGTGAAAGGACCGCCCATCCGCGCCCCCGCCAAGGGCGCTTTTTCCGATTGGCCCTGGCCGCACGCGGCAAGCAAAAACAACAGGAATAAAAAATACAGTTTGTTCATCGTCATGCCAGCCTTGCTTTGTTATCCGGCTCTGCGCAAGAAGCTGGGCAAAGGCAACAAGGCATGATGATGGCAAAATCCTTCAAGGCGCTCGCGCTCCTCGGGCTGATCGCCCCGGGAATTGCGCTGGCCCAGTTTTCGGACAGTTACAATTTCCTGAAGGCCGTGCGTGACCGCGACGGCGCCAAGACGACCGAAATCATTTCCAAGCCCGGCAATGTGATCATCGACACGCGCGACCAGTCCAATGGAGAAACCGCGCTCCATATTGTCACGCGCGAACGCGATGCCGTGTGGATGCGCTTCCTGCTTGCGCGCGGCGCCAAGGCCGACATGCGCGACAAGCTCGGGAACACGCCACTGATGCTCGCCGCGCAAATTGGCTTTCTCGAAGGCGCACAACTGCTGATCAGCAACCGGGCCAGCGTCGATCTGGCAAACAGTTCGGGCGAAACTCCGTTGATCCGGGCCGTGCAGAACCGCGACGGGGCCATCGTCCAGCTCTTGATGACCAATGGCGCGAACCCCAACAAGGCGGATACCGGGGCAGGACTCTCTGCCCGCGACTATGCGGTGCGCGACCGGCGATCGGCGGCGATCCTCAAGATCATCGAGACGACGAAGCCCGCAACAGCTGCATCAAAGGCTACCGGCCCAAACTAGAAGGCGCTTTCGTCCTCCGCTTCGATTGAGATCAGCAAGCGCCGCGCCGCACGTCTTGCAAAGCGCAGCGTTTCGACCTTGCGGCGGGCGGAGGCCAGCATCGTGCTCTGCGCCTCTCGGAGAATGGCAGCATCATAACGATCCGCGACAATCAAACCTGTGCGTTCGGGTAACATCGACGGTCGATCAAGCAACGAAAGATCAAAGCCTTGTGGCACCGCCCAGAAGAATCGATCGCAATAATCGAGATATTCGGGCCATTTTCCATCGCCCAGCAGATCTGCCTTGGACACCTTTATTTCGACAATCGTCACCAGCCCCTTGGGCGAAAGCGCGAAAAGATCCACGCGCCGACCGTTTCCCAGCGGCACTTCGGCAATGCTCAGCAAGTCATGACGAAGGAAAAGGCGGGAGACGCCACGTGCAACATCCCCCGCCACCAGTTTTTCCGCAAGACTGTGTTCCGGCGCATCCATCGCCAGAACCTAGAACAAGTCAGGAACGATTGCGAGCCTTATCGGTAGAAAACGTGATTCCCGATCGTCGCGATGCGGCTCAACCGCCAGCCCGGCGAGACCCGGCGGGCATGAAAATATAGCGCATTTTCGACGCTTGATTCCCACATATCGTTGCGCGCGATCATCGCGATAGCCACAGCTTCGCGCCAGTTCCGGCTGCCGCGCGCGATCGGCGGAAAGCCGCTGCCACGCACAAAGGAGAACTGGCTCCGCTGGAATACGACCCCGCAAATTGAAGAGGGAAAGCGCCCGGATTGCGCCCGGTTGAGGATGACCCTGGCCACTGCGAGCTGGCCGTCAAGGGGCTCACCCTTCGCTTCGAAGTAGACCGCACCTGCAAGGCATTCTTCCTCGCGATCCGTCGTTTGCGTGTCCATATGGAGGGACACGAGATGCGAAAGCGAGCCCGCGTCACTGTCATCAGTCGCCGCAGGCGCGGCGGGCACTTCGGGAATGATCGTATAATCGACGTGCGATTCGCCCTCATCTTCGGCGGCCTGATAGACCGCGCCTGGAAGCAGCGCGCTCTTCTCGGCGTCCGCAACATCGGCCGCCCCGAAAGCCAGCGCAGCACCCGAACCACTCAAGGCAGTTACCGCGAATAAAGATAGCGCCGCGCAAAAAGCGGTCCGCTTGAAACTACTCATATTAACACTTGCTTGTGCAGTGAACGGATCGGCCGAAAACCCCAATACCCGGTTTTCGCGATCGCCCCCTGTCTGCGTCCCTGTCCAAAGCCCTACAACATTTTGGGTGGCGACAAGGCTACGCACCTAAATATCGGGTTGCCGATGATTGTGCAGCGCAGCAGAGTCAAGCGTTTGTCAGGAAATCCGCGATGAAGCGTTCCGCATCCGGGACGTCCAGTTCAATTAACCATAGATCGGGATCGCGCGATTTCCTCCGGGCGAAATATTCCGGGATTTCGTCTTTGTTTTCAACCCCTTGTAGCCCATTCCGGCTCCATAGATATCGCCCGGATGGATCGAGCAACCGCTCATAGAGCCCGAAAAACGTCCCCTTTTCAAGGATCTGGACAAGAAGCGCGCCCGAGGTTGGATCGCCCTTGGCGATGACAGCCGCAAAGCCGCCTGCCTGATTGGCAAGGCGCAAAAATGCGCTGGACAGCACGGCGCTGGTCAATCGCGCTTCAGTCATCCCGTATCATCCGCATCGCAGCAGACCTGAGCGGCAACGCGGGGCGCTGCGCACACAGGGTAATGGGCGTTAGCCCTCTCAGGCGGCATGCCGCTCTTCCTGGCCCGCGAACAGCGCAAGAACTGCATCGTCCGAACCAGCGCCGCGCAGTTTGGCCACAAAATCGGGATCGCGCAGCCAGCGGCTGACCTGTGCCAGCGCCTTGAGGTGTTCAGCACCCGCATCGGGCGGCGAAAGCAGGCAAAAGGCGAGATCGACCGGCAAATCATCGATGGCTTCATAATCGATTGGTTGGTTCATCCGCGCAAACATTGCAACGATGTGCCCGAGCCCGTCGATCTTGCCATGCGGAATCGCCACGCCCTTGCCGAAGCCGGTCGAGCCGAGCCGTTCCCGCTCGATCAGCCGCTCCGCCACATCCGGCGCATTCAAGCCGTATTCTCGCTCAGCCAAATGAGCGAAATGCTGGAAAAGCGCCTTTTTTGTCGCAACGTGCAGCGAAGATGCAACTGCGCCCGTACTCATCATATCGCCGAGCAAGCCCATAAACTGTCCTAAATTCCCGTCTTGCCGGTCGGCGAAAACTATTGGGTGCGCTGGGGTTCAACCCAGCCGATCGTGCCATCGCCGCGGCGATAGACCATGTTCAGCACGCCGCTGCCGCTGTTTTTGAAAAGCAGCGCATTGGTGTTGCGCAAATCGAGCATCATCACAGCATCCGATACAGTCGCATCAGGCACGTCGACTCGCGTTTCAGCCACGATCAGCGGCGAATCGCCAACCTCTTCTGCCTCATCCGCCGCGTTGAACACTGTGTAGCCCGCATTTGTTTCCAGCACCTGCAAGCCATCGAGCCCGCCGCCGTTGCGATCCTTGAGCCGGTGCTTGTAGCGGCGCAGTTGATTTTCAACCTTATCTGCAGCGAGATCAAAGGCATGCCGCGCGTCCTGCGCGTGGGAGGAGCCCTTGAGCACCACGCCGTGCATCACATGAGCGACAATGTCGCACACAAAGCCATGATCGTGCGGGCCTTTCCCAAACGTCACTTGCGCCGACACTGCGCGTGCAAAATATTTGTCTGCAATGGCCTGAAGCCTGTCGGTCACATGGCCGCGCAGCGCATCACCCGTATCGACCTGATGCCCCGAAACGCGAATATCCATGGTTGACCTCCAATCAAAGCGGGGCGCTCTAGGCGCGCCCCGCGCCGCCGTCAATTGCTACCGGATCGAGAGACTTGTCTTCGGCCAACGGCCCATCGAGCCAAAGCGGGCTGGACAGTTTTTTGATAAAGTCCCGGTGCCGGGCCTGTTCCTCAGGCGTTGGCTGATGCGCCCTGGCAGGACGATAGCCAGGCTTGGAAGGCGCCGGCACAATCCCTCCCGTCCGCACACCGCTCGAACGCTCTTCTGCGAGCGTATCAGCCAGCGACAGGCCAATCTGCCGACCGCCGGTGAGTTCAATGTAAATCTGAGCAAGAAGCTGGGCGTCGAGCAGCGCGCCATGTTTGATCCGGTGACTGCGATCAATGCCAAACCGGGTGCAAAGTGCATCAAGGCTGTGCTTGGCGCCGGGATGGCGCACGCGCGCCAGTGCAAGTGTATCGATCATCCTGGAGTCGGGAATATTGAGCCGGCCGCAAACACCGAGTTCATGATTCATGAAAGAAAAATCGAACCGCGCATTGTGCGCCACCAATGGGGAATCGCCCAGGAAATCGAGCAGCTCCTCAACCCTGTCCTCAAAAAGCGGTTTGTTGGAAAGAAAGGCATCCGAAAGCCCGTGCACTTCCTGCGCGGCGGGATCCATCGCCCGTTCGGGGTTGAAATAGGCGTGGAAACTAAGCCCGGTTTCAACGCGATTGACCAGTTCCACACAGCCTATTTCGACCATTCGGTCGCCATTCGCCGGGCTCAACCCCGTGGTTTCGGTATCAAAAACAATCTCGCGCATTCTGTGAGTGATTATCCGCTTCTTTTCGCGCGGAGGCAAGCGACAAGGCGGTGCAATTGTGCTTGCGTCCTGTCTGGAACACAGCCTGTCCCGATCACAAAATCGGCCCGGCGGCGCTTTTCGGAATCCGGCGTCTGGAGCGCCAGAATCCTGTGAAATTTGGCTAACGTCATTCCCGGTCTGGCCAACACTCGCTTGCGCTGCATCCAGGCCGGTGCGGAAACCACGACAATGATGTCGACGGATTTCCATCCCTTTTTCTCGAACAACAACGGGATATCGAGCACCACCAATGGGCGCGACCGGTTTCGTCGCAGCCAGCGCTCACGCATCCGGCCGACCGCAGGGTGGACGATCCGCTCCAGTGCCTTCAGCGCATCGGGTTTGCCCAGCACCGCGGCGCCAAGTTTCTGGCGATCAACGCCCCCGCCACCGGTGGTGCCAGGAAAGCGCGCCTCGATCGCGGGGAGCAGCGATCCGCCGGGTCCCTGGAGGATATGGACTGCCGCGTCGGCATCGAAAACAGGCACGCCCATCCGCCGGAACATGGCAGAAACGGCTGACTTGCCCATGCCGATCGATCCGGTGAGGCCGATCATGATCATTGGATGAGCAAGGCCCTCAATTCTTCGTCATGCCCTTCGGGCGGGGCGATGTCGAAGAACAACTCGAAGGCCAGCGCGGCCTGACCGACCAGCATTTCGAGGCCGTCGACGGTTTCCAGCCCGCGCGCGCGCGCAGCTTTCAGTAACCCGGTCTCGAGCGGGGCATAGACAATATCATAAACGATTGCATCGCCCGGCAGGGGCGCAAGATCAAGATCGAGCGGAGCTTGCCCCTTCATCCCGAGCGGACTGGCATTGACGAGCAGTGTCACCCGAGGAAGCTTTGCCCCCAAGGGTTTGACCTCTCCCTTGAGGCCAAAGCGTGCCAAAAGCGCCGCGCCCTTCAGCGCGTTGCGCGCGAAGATCGTGACCGGTCCGGAGCCAATCTGTGCCAGTGCGAACAGGATCGCCTGAGCCGCCCCCCCGCTGCCGATCAGCACGACCGGTTCACCCTCCAGCGGAACATCGAGAATCGGCCCAAGGAAGCCGGCGGCATCGGTGTTGGTGCCGAACAATTTCCCATCTGGCCCATGCGCGACCGTGTTGACCGCCCCGATCGTATCGCGCACCCCGCCGGGATCGGATACATGATCAAGCGCTGCAATCTTGTGCGGGATCGTGATATTGCATCCACGCCAAAGTGGGTCTTCGCGTCTGTCCGCGAAATAACCCTCCAGCCCCTCGGGCGGGACATGGCACGCACGATACGCCGCCTCAATCCCCCGCTTTTCCAGCCAGAAATTGTGAATCAACGGCGATTTCGAATGGTCTACCGGATCGCCGATCACTTCTGCGTAAGGGATCTTCATGACGCCAGCACGCCCTGCGATCTGAGATAATCAAGCAAGGGCAAAAGCGGCAGGCCGATAATGGCAAAATGGCTGCCGTTGATCTCTGAGAAAAGCTGCGCACCCCTCGCCTCGATCTGGTAGCCGCCCACGCAGCGGAGTAGCCCATCGCCTTCCATATCGACATAATCGGCAATGAAGACGTCGGAAAGCGGACGCATCGTCATCCTGACCTGCTCAACATGGCGCCATAAGATGTCCCCACCCCTGGCTATGGCGATCGCACTATAAAGGATATGGACCTTGCCCGAC
The DNA here is from genome assembly GCA_031368025.1 of Sphingomonadales bacterium. GTDB lineage: Bacteria > Pseudomonadota > Alphaproteobacteria > Sphingomonadales > Sphingomonadaceae > Aquisediminimonas. The sequence continues at coordinate 18,286 of JANLQV010000158.1, forward strand.
AATATTCGGAGGTGTTCGGCAAGGACGATCCGATCAGTCGGCTTGTCAAACATGGTCCCGTCGTCAAGCGCCAGTGTCTGATCGCAGCCGAGAATGAGATCATCCGGGCGCCTTCGCGATACATCAAGCGCTTTACGCTCAGCCAGCGCATTCGCCAGTTCACGCGGACCCAGACCTTCGTCTCTCAGAGCCAGCCGCGCCGCATCTTCATCAATGTCTGCCGTCATGGCCTCGTGCGTGACGCCCGCATTTGCAAGCAATGCGCGGCGTCCAGCGCTTTGGGAGGCGAGCACCAGCATTAAAGTGCCGCCTCACCGGCATGGCGTTCATTGTATAGATTGATGATTGCGGCTGCCGCTTCCTCGATCGAACGTCTGGTGACATCGATGACTGGCCAGCCATTGTCTGAAAACATCCGCCGCGCATAGGAAACCTCTCTCTGGACGGCGTCCTGATCAACATAATCGGTGTCGGGCTTTTGATTCAGCGACAGGAGCCGGTTGCGCCGGATCTGGACAAGCCTGTCGGCGCTTGTCACCAATCCAACGACAAGCGGATGCTTCAGCGTGAACAGGCATTCCGGCGGCGGTGATTCGATCACGATTGGAATATTGGCGGTCTTGAAGCCACGATTTGCCAAATAGATCGACGTCGGCGTTTTCGAACTGCGTGACACACCCGCAAGCAATATGTCCGCCTCTTCCCAATTTTCCTGGCCGACCCCATCGTCATGCGCGATCGTGAACTGGATCGCTTCGACCCGCGCGAAATAGGCAGCATCAAGCATATGTTGCCCACCCGGCCGGGCCTTCGCCGTTTGCCCCAGCATTTGCGACAGCGCATGAACCACCGGATCAATCGCCGCAACCATCGGCAACCCCAGCGCACGGCACTTGGCTTCCAGCGTCCGGCGGACATCGGCATTGACCATCGTATAGAGGATCAGCCCGGGATTTTGTGCTATGTCCGCCATAATCCGAGTCAGATGGCCTTCAGA
>JANLQV010000163.1:0-2930 GCA_031368025.1 Sphingomonadales bacterium
GGTCAGCGAGCCTTCGACATCGTCTTCATCTTCGGCGGCCGCTGGTTCCTCATCGACTTCCTCTTCTTCCATGTAGGAAGGCCCGGCAGTTTTTTCGGAAATCTCGCCGTCGGCGGCCTCTTCGCCCTCTTCAGTGAGCGATTCAGGGGCAGGGTCCTTGGAAAGCATCGCATCGAGATCGAGGATCTCGCGCAACTGCATCGTGCCTTCGTTGAGAGCAGTCGACCAGTCGATGATCGCGTTGAATGTGATCGGGCTTTCGCACAGGCCGAGACTCATCGTGTCGCGCCCGGCTTCGATCCGCTTGGCGATCGCAATTTCGCCTTCACGGCTCAAAAGCTCGACCGCACCCATTTCGCGCAGATACATCCGCACGGGATCGTCAGTCCTGTCGACGACTTCCTTTTTCTTGTCGCCAACCGAATCGGCGCCGATACCACCGTCGGCCTGGTCGACAGCTTCGACTTCCTCCTCGGCGTCGGCCTCCGCCTCTTCGCCATCATCAAGCGCTTCGTCATTCTCGACGATATTGACGCCCATCTCGTTGATTGCGGACATGACGTCTTCAATCTGTTCGGATGACATCTGATCCTGCGGCAGCGCGGCATTCAGCTCGTCATAAGTGATGTAGCCACGCTTTTTGGCGCGGGCGAGCAGCTTCTTGACCGACGCCTCGTTAAGGTCGATCAGCGGGGCATCGCCGTTTTCGGGCTTTTCCGCGAGTTCTACTGCTTCTGCTGACTTTGCCATTGATCCGTTACGTCCCTATTCTATTCATCTTCGCCGTGAGCGAGAGCGGCGAGCTTGCGATCTGCATCCCCCAACGCTTCAACCAGTCTCATCTGCTCGGCAAAGCCGTTTTCGTCCCATTGTTCCACCAGCCTGACAGTTGCCGCTGCCAGCGCCGCATCAAGCGCAGGGCGGGCCGCCAGAGCCTCGATTGCCATCCCCAGATCGCGGCGGGCAATTTCGGCATCCGCCTGCCTTCGGGTGAACGAAAAGGCAAGCCCGTTTGCATCCATGAGGCTGGCGGCAAGTTCTCCCAAACCTGCCGAGTCGCATATGGGGATCAAGGCGTCAGAATCAAGCATTTCCCCATCATACGCTGCATCAAGCAGAATCAGACGCAAACTATCGAGTTCTGTATCGTCGATCACCAGCATCGAAAGCGCATCGCCACAGGTCAGGATCATCGTCGGATGGCGCAACAAGCCGGAGAGGATCGCCCTTGCAAAGACAGGCGCGACGCCGCCACCGCCGATCGAACGGGTCTTGTTCATCAGCGGCCGTTCGGGCTGGAAGCGTTTGCCAGGCGTGAAACGGCCACGCGCGGGCGGTTGCTGGCTGAATTGCGCATCGAAACGCGCACGAAATTCGGCCAGATATTGCCCACGCACATCGCCGTGGCCGATGGCCTGGGCATGATTATTGAGGCGTTGCCGGAAACCGGCGCGATCCTCTGGTGTGCGCAGCGGCGCTGCGTCTGACTCGGAACGCCAGAGCCGATCGACCAACGGCTCGGGTTCGGCGAGCAATGATTCCATCGCGCGCGCGCCGCCCTTTTGCACGACATCGTCGGGGTCCTGACCTTTGGGCAGGGTTGCAAAGCTCAGCGATTTTGACGGGGCGAGATGGGGCAGGGCACGCAAAGCCGCACGAAGGCCCGCTTTTTGACCTGCTGAATCCCCGTCGAAACAGAGCACCGGTACATCCGCCAGCCGCCACAACCGCTCGATCTGCTGTTCAGTGAGCGCCGTGCCGAGCGGGGCGACCACATCGCCTATGCCCGCCTGCGCGAGCGCGATCACGTCCATATAACCTTCGACGACGATGATCCGCCCGGTCTTGCGCGATGCCGTCGCGGCGAGATCGAGATTGTAGAGCGTCCGGCCCTTGTCGAAGAGCGGCGTGTCCGGGGAGTTCAGATATTTGGGCTCTCCCGCGCCGAGGATACGCCCGCCAAAGGCGATGACCCGCCCGCGCGGATCGCGGAACGGTATCATCACCCGACCCCGGAACCGGTCATAGGGTTCCTTGTCTTCGACCGAAATCAGCAGGCCGGATTCAACCAGCTTGTCATCGCCGAAATGCTTGAGCGCCGCCTTCAGCTTCGATTTTGAATCGGGCGCAAACCCGACGCCGAACGTCTTGATCGTTTCCGCCCTGATCCCGCGTTTTTCAAGATAGGCGCGCGCTTCTGCGCCCTCAATTCCTTGCAATTGTGCCGAAAACCAGTCCGCCGCTGCCGTCATGACGTCATAGAGCGAGTTCGCGCGTTCGGCCCGTTCGGCGGCGCGCGGATCGGCTGCGGGGACTTCCATCCCGGCGGTCTGCGCAAGCTCCTTGACCGCATCCATGAACGGCAGGCCACGTTGGTCGGTCATCCAGCTTATGGCATCGCCATGCGCGGAACAGCCGAAGCAATGATAGAACCCCTTGTCGTCATTGACGTAGAAGCTGGGCGTCTTCTCATTGTGGAACGGGCAGCAGGCGCGGAACTCGCGCCCGGCTTTGGTAATCTTGATCGTCCGTCCGATCAGCGCGGACAGCACGGTTCGCGCGCGCAGCTCATCAAGCCATTGTGGGGAGAGCGTCATCGGATCAGGCCAGCGCGCCCTTCACAAGCGCGCTGGCCTTGCTCATGTCGAGGGCGTTGGCGTGGCGTTCCTTGAGGAGTGCCATCACCTTGCCCATATCCTTCACGCTTTCCGCACCAATTTCAGCCTTGATGCCTTCGATCAGGGCGATGGTTTCGGCCTCGGAAAGCTGCTGGGGCAGGAAGGCTTCGATCACCACAACCTCCGCCGCCTCGGCATCGGCGAGTTCCTGGCGGCCGCCATTGCTGAACATTTCAATCGATTCGCGGCGCTGCTTGACCATTTTCTGGAGGACTTCAACGACCAGCGTATCATCGTCAGCCGGAGATTTTC
>JANLQV010000172.1:0-4646 GCA_031368025.1 Sphingomonadales bacterium
CGCGGGCCATCGGCAGCACCAACCCGTTGACCCCCGCCTTGGCCGAGCCGTAGACAACCTGCCCAATCTGCCCGTCCTGCGCGGCGACCGAAGCGGTGAGCGTAATGCACCCGCGCTCGCCGTCGTCCAGCGGCTCGAGCGAGGCCATGCCTTCGGCGGACAGCGACGCGATCCGGTATGACGCGACGAGGATGCCATTCACACCGAAGATGTAATCCTCGGTGGAAAGGCGCTTGAGTTGGCCGGCCTCCTTGTCGAATGCCAGCGTCTTGCCGCGCCGCGATGTCATGGCGCAATGTACAGCGATCCGCTCCTGCCCATGCGCAGCGCGCGCCCTAGCGAACCCGGCGACGACAGAGTCCTCGTTGGTAATGTCGACATCACAGAAAAGCCCGCCAATCGCGGTGGCGACTTCTTCGCCCGCCTCGGTGTTCACGTCAAAAATCGCGACCTTGATCCCTGCTGCTGCAAAAGCCACAGCCGTGGCCCGGCCCAGCCCCGAAGTTCCCCCGGTTACGATAGCGGCAGTGGTGGAATCAAACTCCATTTGTGGCTCCTTGAAACATTGGCCGAGTAACAACCGCTAGAGAATTTTGCCGTGGTTGAAAAAACCTTCCTGTCCGAACAAATCGGAGCACTCGTCGGCCCCAAGTTGAATGCAAAGCCGAGCCGCAGCATCAATATCGCCTGAAATATAGGCCTTGGCAATGTGGCGCTGGACGCAGTCGGATCTCAACCTATCTCGTACGTTGACATCATCCGTTGAAGTAATACTAACCGGACGCGTCATTGCCGCAAATGCAGGGGCAAAGATTTGGCCAGACCCTTATATATTCACCAGATTACCGCAATGGATGCTGGTCCGATTGGGCTGGTTTCAATTGCGGCGGACGAAGGCTGTGTTGGCGTCTGCATCTTTACCCACATTCCTGCCAATGTGGATAAGGCGCTTTTTCCTGTCGTAGACGAAGGCAACAAAGCTGAGATGCTGGCGGCCATGCGTGGCTGCAACATTGCAGTATCCAATGTGGAATTCTTCCCGATAACAGCGGATGTTGAAATCGCCGATTTTTGCCCTGGCCTTGCGCTCGGCGCGGAATTGGGTGCGGCGCGGGCCGTTTGCCATATCCATGACACGCAAAGCGACCGGGCGGTCGACATGCTGGGGAGTCTCGCTGATCGGGCTTCGGGATATGGCCTGGACCTCGGCCTTGAGTTTATGGGCATGACCGCTGGCTGCCGGTCGCTCGATCGCGCCGTCTGGTTCGTCGATCAAGTTGCGCGGCCCAATCTTGGAATTGCGATCGACATGCTGCATTTGGTTCGGACCGGCGGGACGGCTGCAGATGTGGCAGCGCTGGAAAGCCGCTATTTTTCCTATGCCCAGATTTGCGACGGACGCGGGCTCCACCTCTCTAGCGACTATATGGAGGAAGCCTTGGGACGCGACTTGCCAGGGGATGGAGATTTTCCTGTACAAGCGATCATCGAAGCCCTGCCGTATAGCTGTCCGCTCGACGTGGAAGTGCCGGGTTCGAAACTTGCCGAACGCAATATCTCGATGGACGAATGGGCGCGCGAAGCTATTTCGCGCAGTCGCGAGTTGATCGATCGTGCGACGAGTTGGCGCTAGCCTGTCGCTGCCAGAGCTTTCCAAGCAGACTTGGAAATCATCCGGCGACTGATCGCAACAACGTTGGCGACCTAACCCTGCAGTATTAGCGAAAGGCATTTGCTCGGACAATGCCTTTCGCGGTTTCCCTAATGCTTCAGGGCCTACTTTCGCGTTTGATCTTGCAGCACCGTTCAGCATGACGCCGAAGCGCCGCCGGCATTTTCGCCCTCCCCTATTTTGAGGATTGCAGGCTGCCCGCCCGTAGCCGACACCGCTACGCGAAAAGGAGCCGCCATGTCCCGCGCCGAACTCGTCGAGATGACCCGCTCGCTGATCGCCCATGCGCAAGCGGGGACGATCGCGCAAGCGCCTGAGGTGTTGCGCGTGCCTGCGCGCGAGTACACCGACACCGATTTGTTCGATCAGGAGAAGCGGAAGATTTTCAGGCGCTTGCCGCTGATGCTGGCGCCGAGCTGCGAACTGAAGCAGCCGGGCGCATACAAGGCGATGAACGTCGCAGGGGTGCCTGTGCTGTTGACCCGCAGGAAGGATGGAACGGTCGGCGCTTATCTCAACATGTGCAGCCATCGCGGCAATCCTGTGGCGCAGGGATCGGGCACCGCGAGCCGGTTCGTCTGCGGGTATCACGGCTGGACGTTCGCCAACGACGGCAAACTCATGGGGGTCGCTTCGTCGCAGGATTTCGGTGAAATCGACAAGGCGGCGCACTGTCTCAAGGCATTCCCGGTGCTCGAACGCGCCGGGCTGATCTGGGCGATCCTCGATCCTGCGTCGTCCCTCAGCATAGAGGGCTTCCTCTGCGGCTACGACGCGCTGCTGGAGCACTTCGGTTTCGCGGACTGGCATCTGTTCGACAGCCGCACGCTGGTGGGGCCAAACTGGAAGACCGCGTATGACGGCTATCTCGATTTCTACCACCTGCCGGTGCTCCACGCGAACACCTTCGGAGCGGATTTCTATAATCGCGCCAACTTCTTTTCCTGGGGACCGCACCAGCGGTTGAGCACACCTTCGCAGTCTACGACAAAGGTTGGCAGCACCGAACAGGTCTCGCTTGCAGACATGGACGAAGCCAAATGGCCGGTTGACGCTTTGATGCAAGGCGTGTGGACCATCTACCCGCACATCTCGATCGCCAGCTTTTATGGCGGCAATGCGCGCGGGGCCTTGATCTCGCAGCTGTTCCCGGGCCGCACGGTCGGCGAAAGCTTCACCACGCAATTTTATGTGATGGAGCACGAGCCGACCGACCCGGCGGTGATCGAAGGCGCTCACAAGCAGTTCGCCTTCCTTGAAACCGTGGTCCGTGACGAGGACTATGCCACCGGCATGCGCCAGCACGAGGCGTTGATGTCGGGGCTGATGCCCGACGTCCTGTTTGGTCGCAACGAGGGCGGCGGGCAAGAGTTCCACCGCTGGACCCGGCGGCTGGTTGCGGCCAGCGATTCAGATCTGCAGGCCATGTTCATGCCTGCAGGGGCGGTCCGAACCGGGTTCTGAGCAATGATCGCCGATACAGTGCAAGACTGAATAGGAGGAAAGCAATGGCCGGAGAGGCACAGGATACCATCGAACGCTTCTGGCAGATCCAGGACAGCGGCGAATATACACGACTGGTCGAGCTGTTCGCCGACGACGCGATAATCGAAGACCCGGTGTGGGGCACCTATCGCGGGCGCGAGGCGATCGTGGGCTTCATGACCACAATGGTGAAGGAGATGGGCGAGCGGAAGATCCATTTCACGCTCGACGAGGTCTACGGCGACGACCACGCTTGCTGGTCACGCTGGACGATGCACTCGCCCGCTGGATCGCGCGGGGGGTGCGGCATCTACAAGGTGACGGACGGCAAACTCACCTATTATCGTGACTATATGGACCCCGCCAGCGAAGGCTGATCACATCGGTCGGTAGAGCGAATGGCCCGACGCCACAATCTCCAGGATCGGTAGCGGGAAACCGGGATTGGGCGTGCCGTTGCTCTGGACCCCCAGCGGCATCGACCAATCCATCACATATTGACGTTTGGCGATACGCCATTCGTCGCGGCGCTTTTCGAATTCGTCGAGATAGCGCCCGCCGTAGATCGTGCCGGTCCAAACCCCGTCGGCTTCGCGAACACCGGTGGCCAGCCCATAGCTTTCGGCGCTTGCCGTGTTGGCAGACCGCAGCGCGATCTGGACGCCGCCAAGGAAATGCCAGCGGCGCTGGCTCGAGCGCTCGATGCGCATCACCACTGGGACGAAATCAGCTGCGGTGCCCGTGAAGAATCCATAGTCGATCGCCGCATCGGGCCAATAGCATGCGGCCTGGCCGTCGTCGTCGAGCCAGTCGAGCGTGCGCGAATAACGCGCGATGACGTCGGTGATGGCCTGCTTGTCGAGCAAAGCCTGAATTTCCGGATCGCGGTTCAACGCCGCGCGCTCCACCAAACGGGGATCGTGAGCGGGAAGCGTGCCTGCGCAGTGCGCTGCGCCTCGCTTGCGTCGGCGGGCAGCGGCGGATCGAGCGTTCGCGGAAGCCCTCCCCCAGCGCCCTCGACCGGATCGACATATTCCAGCCGGATGCTGTCAAGCACATCCGCGAAATCATGGCCCTCATGATGATCCGACATCTGGTGTTCGTAAAAGGCCCATTTGTCGGCGAAGGAGAGCAGGCAATAATAAGTGTTTGGCTCCTGCCCCTTCCAATACTCATAGCGCAGCACGCCGCCTTCGGTGGCAAATGTCTGCGCGACCATATCGGCGATGATCGCTTCCCACTTTGCCTCCTTGCCCGGCTTGATCCGGATGTGTGCGAGCAATGTGGTCATGTGGCGCTCTCCTTTGCGGGCGTAAGACTCAGCTCAAGCTCCAGCGTGCCGAGCATGATGCCCGGTTGGTGGAGGAAGGTGTTGTTCGCAGCGTAACCGATATCATCAAGGCGATCGAACAGGCGGTTCCACGCTATCGTCTGTTCTAGCCGCGACAGGCCCGCACCGGGGCAGACCCGCGGGCCCGCCGAAAAGGCA
>JANLQV010000280.1:0-3776 GCA_031368025.1 Sphingomonadales bacterium
TTCGCGCAACAAGGCATAGAATTGCGGCTCAATGGAGCCGATTGAGATGAACGTCCCGTCGGCGCATTCATAGGTATCATAGAAATGCGCCGCAGTATCGAGCATGTTCACACCGCGCGTATCCTCCCACATTCCATTGCCGCGGAATCCCCATTGCATGGCGTGGATGACGGCCGCGCCATCGGTCATCGCGCAATCGATCACCTGCCCCTTGCCCGTCCCCCGCGCGTTGAGAATGCCCGCGACCATTCCGAACGACAGCATCATCCCGCCCCCGGCGAAATCTCCGATCGCATTGGTGGGCGGGGTCGGCTTTTCGGTCGGTCGGCCATAGCCATGCAGATTGCCAGAAATCGAAATATAATTGATGTCATGGCCGGCCGCTTGCGAAAGCGAGCCATATTGGCCCCATCCCGTCATCCGACCGAACACCAGCTTCGGATTATCGGCAATCAGCACGTCCGGCCCCAAACCTAGCCGTTCCATCACCCCGGGTCGAAATCCTTCAATGATTCCGTCTGCTGTTCGCGCCAGTTCGCGTACCGTGGCGATGCCGTCGGGAGATTTGAGATCCGCCTCGATCCGTTCGCGATTGCGCCCCAGCACATCACGCCCTCCCGCATCGCGCGATCCCTTGCGCGCAATCCGGATCACGCGTGCCCCATGATCGGCCAGCATCATCCCGCAAAACGGAGCCGGACCAATGCCCTCCATTTCAATAATGGTCACGCCATCGAGCACACCGGGCATAATCGCTTTCTCCTCTTCGACGAAATGCGACTGGAGCGCAGCTTTGCAAACCCGTCAAGTGTCGGGGCTTGATTGCTGCATTGCACAAGCCTATCCGCAGCGACGTTACAGGTGCTTCGCAAGAAGCTTCAAGGGAAACCGGTGAAAGCCCGGTGCTGTTCCCGCAACTGTGACCGGCGAGTTCCTCTCCGTGACACCACTGGGCAACCGGGAAGGTGGAGAGGCGCAGCGACCCGGGAGCCAGGAGACCTGCTTGTGACAGCCAGTCCTTTGCCCGTGCGGGAAGACGCGGACGATCGGGGTTCTCCTCGCGTGACGGCAGTTTGTTGAACGTCACAGGAGGATTCTAACGTGAAAAATCTGAAATATGCGGCAGCAGCGATCGCGCTGGTGCCGGGCGCCGCGTGGGCGCAGGACATTGTCGTCACCGCTAGCGGATTCGAACAACCACGCGCTGAAACGGGGCAAGCAATTACGGTCATCACCCACGATGATCTAGAACGCAGCCAAACGAATGTGATCAGTGATCTGCTCCGCACTGTCCCCAGCGTTGCAGTCGCGCGCAATGGCGGCGTCGGCGGCGTAACCAGCGTCTTCATCCGTGGCGGCGATTCCTCACAAACCCTCGTCCTGATCGATGGGGTGCGAATCAACGATCCGTCGAGCCCCAACGCCGCGTTCGATTTCGGCGCGCTGCTCACCGGCAATATCGGTCGGGTCGAAGTGCTGCGCGGGCCGAACTCGGTGATCTGGGGCAGCCAGGCAATCGGCGGCGTGGTCAATGTCCAGACGCTCGAGCCGACCGATAGGCTGACGGTCAATGCCCGCGCCGAATATGGCTTTCACGACACCGCACAAGGCACCGCCAACATTTCCGGCAAGAGCGGGATATTCTCAGGAAGCCTTGGCGGCGGATATTTCCGCACCGACGGCATTTCGGCGCTTGCCGCGGGCACCGAACGCGATGGATACAAAAACGCCTCCGCCAACGGAAAGCTCAAAATCGCGCTGTCGGACAATATTGGCATCGATCTGCGCGGCTATTACACCAAGGGAAAAGTTCAGTTCGACGATCCGTTCGGCGCGACGCCCGACACTTTCCCGAAAACCGAGAATGAGCAGTTTGTCGGCTATGCCGGGTTCAACGCAAAGCTGTTCGACGGCCGGTTGATCAACCGGCTGTCATACAGCCGCACGGACATCACCCGCATCGGCACAGAACCGAACGTCCCGTTCAGCTTCAACGTCAACGCGCTCAAAGGGACAATCGGCCGGTTCGAATATCATGGATCGCTCAACATCGTTGATGCCGCGACTTTGGTCTTCGGGCTTGAGCATGAACGCACATTCGCCAGCGTATTCTTCCCGGCGGGCGGTATAACGCCTGATCAGGCGAAAACGCAGGTGACAAGCGGCTTCGGCCAATTGATCCTGCGCCCGGTCACAGGCTTGACGCTAACAGGCGGCGTCCGTCATGACGATTATAGCCAATATGGCGGACAGACGACCTTTGGCGGCAATTTCGCCTACACGCCCAATGGCGGTAAATCGGTGCTGCGGGGCACCTATGCCGAAGGGTTCCGCGCGCCGACGCTGACCGAGGCATTGCTGCCGTTCGGTAATACCGCGCTCAAACCGGAAACTGCAAAAAGCTTCGACCTCGGTGTCGAACATTCGTTCCTGGATGGCGCTGTCTCGGCCTCTGCAACCTATTTTCGGCGGACTAGCCAAAACCTGATCACCTTCTCGTTCGTGACGTTCCAGTCTGAGAATATCTCGCGCGCGCGGGCCGAGGGTGTGGAACTCGGACTGGCGCTGCGTCCGACATCGCAATTACGCGTCAACGCCAATTACAGCCTTGTCGATGCGAAGAGCCGGTCGGCGGACGCGACCTTCGGCAATCGCCTCGCTCGCCGCCCAAAAGATCAGGCGAGCCTGTCGGTTGACTGGAAATCGCCGTGGACGCTCGCGCTCGGTTCGACGGTCACGATCACTGGGGACAGCTTTAACAATCTTTCGAACACCGTCCGCCTCGACGGTTTCGTGCTGGCATCGTTCCGGGCATCCTACCCGATCACCGAAACGGTCGAACTGTTCGGCCGGATCGAGAACGCGTTCGACGAGAACTATCAGACGGTGTCCGGCTACGGCACCTATGGCCGCAATGCCTATATGGGTGTGAGGGCCAGGTTCTGATGCGGTGGCTCTGGCCCCTGCTGCTGCTTTGCGGTTGCACGCAGGGGCCGGTCATTGTCCCCGGCAAGATCGTTTCCAACAATCCCTGCATCGACGCGGTGCTGGCCGAAATTGCCGATCCCGCGAGTATCGGCGCGATCAGCCACTACTCGCAGGATGCGGATAGCGGTTCCGCACCGATGCGTTGGGCGCAGCGCTTTCCGGCGATTGGATACAGTGCCGAGGAAATTATCGCTGCACGACCCCGGCTCGTGCTTACGGGAAACTATGCCTCAAGCGGGACAAATAGGGCCCTGCTCAAGGCGGGAATCCGAGTCAAAGCCTTTGGCGTGCCTGCAGCGCTTGCGGAAAACAGGGCACAAATTCTCGCCATTGCCAGCGCGATTGGCCGAAACTCCCAAGGGTCTGCGCTTGTCGAAAGGATCGATGCGGCAACGCGGCCTTCGACAGGCATCCAAACGGCGATCATCTGGCTCACCGGTGGCTTCGTGGCGGGCAAGGGCACGATCCAGGACGAAATGCTTGCCCGAGCGGGTTTCCGCAATGCGAGCAGTCTTTACGGGCTGAAACAATGGGATGTGCTGCCCCTTGAAACACTTTTGCGCAATCCACCCGACGTGATTTTCACACCCGTTTCGGCCCGCGGCGATGACGCGCGCGCGCTAGCCTTACGAGAGCAAGCGCTGCACCACCTCAGACCGAAAACGCGCACAATTGCGTTTCCGGAAAAGCTGCTCTTCTGCGGTGGACCGACCGTGATCGAGGCCATGAAGATCATGCGCAAAGTGCAAGGCAGCCAATGAAAAAGCTGCTGATCCTTCTCACGCTCC
>JANLQV010000346.1:0-1525 GCA_031368025.1 Sphingomonadales bacterium
CGCGGCGGCTTCCTCAATACGGCTACACTAGCAATGGAGGCAAGCGCGGGGGCGCTGAGGGGATTCGGGACATGTTATGAGCCGGGGTATTCCAAAACCAAAAACCACACCGACAAAACGGCTGCTGGCGCTCGGACTTGCCGTCACGCTGAGCTTTTGCGGTCTTTGCGGCGGCGTGCTCCGGACCATGGGCGAACGGGATTTCGAGCATAGCCGGACGGCGGCCACCAATCTGGTTGCGAGCATCGCAAACGACATCGAGCGCAACATCGAGCTTTACGACCTTTCGCTGCAGGCAGTGGTCGAGGGACTAAAGCTGCCGGAGTTGAACAAGATCACCTCGGAGTTACGGCAGGTCGTCCTGTTCGATCGGGCTGCGACGGCAAAGGATATGGGCTCAATCCTGGTATTGGATGACCGCGGCACGGTAACGATGGATTCGCGCTCTCTTGCACCCGCCAGCAAGAATTTTTCGGGCCATGATTTTTTTCAGGCCCATGCGCATCGCCCTGACGCCGGGCTCTTCATCAGCAAGCCCTGGATTGGCAGCGACGGGCAATATCTGATCAGCTTCAGCCGACGCATCTCCGGCGCGGACGGATCGTTCGGCGGGGTGGTCGCGGGCAGCATGCGTCTGAGTTATTTTCACAACCTGTTCAAGAAGCTCCGCCTCGGTGAAAAGGATTCGATGACCCTGGTGGGCGCGGATGGCACCATCTTGTTGCGGGCGCCTTTCGACATCGACACCATCGGCCAGAGCCTGCGAAAGTCGACCGTTTTCAAACTGTTCCCGGCCTCGTCCGCCGGCACCAACCAAACCCTTTCCATCCTCGACCACGTCGAGCGGCTGTTTGTCTATCAGCAGATCGGCAACCATCCGCTGCTGATTATTGACGGCGTCTCGCTTGAAACCATCTATGCGGACTGGTGGCGGGAGGTTTCGTTGATCGGATCGCTGATGGCCGCGCTTTGCGCGATCGTGATGGCGCTGACTCTGGTTCTGGTGGGGGCGCTGAAACGGCGGTCGGCCGCGGAAAACCAGCTCGCGCTGCTCGCCAGCGTCGATGGTTTGACCGGGCTTGGCAATCGTCGGCGGTTTGACGAAGTATTTGCAAATGAATGGCTCCGCGCGCAGCGAACGCGAACCCCGGTCGCGCTGCTGATGATCGATGCGGACAATTTCAAAGCCTATAACGACGCCCATGGCCATCAGGCAGGCGACGCCGCCCTGGCCTCCCTCGCAGCCTGCATCGCCAACGGCGCCAAACGGGCGTCGGATCTCTGCGCGCGCTATGGTGGCGAAGAATTTGCGGTCCTGTTGCCCGGCGAAACCGTCGAGGGCGCGATCCGGATTGCCGAGGAGATTCGCGCCAGCGTGTTGTCCCTGCTGCTGCGCCCGCAACGACAACACGCTGGCGCGAATCTCCTCGGCAATCCGGATCGCGCCCTCGACGGTTTCGCCGGGCAACAGTACCGCAAATTCTTCGCCACCCTAGCGCGCGCAGAGATCCGACGCCCGGAAGGC
>JANLQV010000396.1:0-8839 GCA_031368025.1 Sphingomonadales bacterium
CATGATGACCTCAAGGCCGCGTTCGATGCCAATGGCTGCTGCTACGGCCCCTACCAGACGATGAAGCAAGCGGTGCATGATCCTGTGCTTGTCGGAAACAACCCGATCTTCGGCGCGGCTGAAAACCCAAGCGGATTGGCCTATCCCGCCGCCGGGGCAATGGCATCGATACCGCAACTCGACCGGCAGCCTGCGATGAGTGCGCCGTTGCTGGGCCAGCATAGCGACGAGATCCTCGAATCTGTGCTTGGGTTGCCAACCAGCGCGATCGCCACACTTCATGATAAGGGAATCATCGCACAGGCATGAAACAGGATTACACCCAGATCCGCGAGGAAGTCGCCAAGCTCTGCCAGCAATATCCCGGCGACTATTGGCGCGCGAAGGACAAGGCACGCGCTTATCCGACCGAGTTCGTCGAAGCGCTCAGCCAAGCGGGCTATCTCGCAGCGCTGATCCCTGAAGAGTATGGCGGCGCTGGCCTGCCTATTTCGGCGGCAGCGGCGATCCTTGAGGAAATCCAGCAACAGGGCTGCAACGGCGGGGCCTGCCACGCCCAGATGTACATTATGGGCACGCTGCTGCGCCACGGATCGGAGGCGCAGAAGGCCGCCTATCTGCCCAAGATTGCCACGGGCGAATTGCGGCTCCAGGCCTTTGGCGTAACCGAACCGACCAGCGGCACCGACACATTGTCGCTCAAGACCAAGGCCAAGCGCGATGGCGATCATTATATCGTCAACGGCCAGAAACTTTGGACGAGTCGCGCCGAACATTCGGACCTCATGCTTCTCCTCGCCCGCACAACCCAGCAGGCGGATTCAGCGAAGCGCACCGATGGCCTTTCCGTCTTCCTTATCGACATGAAATCGGCCCTGGGGAACGGCCTGACCATCCGCCCTATCGAGACGATGATGAACCATTCGACGACCGAAGTGTTCTTCGACAATGTGCGCGTCCCCGCGGCCAACCTGATCGGCGAGGAAGGCCAGGGTTTTCGTTACATTCTCTCCGGGATGAATGCCGAACGGCTATTGATCGCAGCGGAATGCATCGGCGATGCCAAATGGTTCATCGAGAAAGCGACCGCCTACGCCAAGGAGCGGGTGCTGTTCAACCGACCCATCGGCCAAAATCAGGGCGTCCAGTTCCCGATCGCGCGCGCCTATGCGCAGATGCGTGCGGCCGAACTGATGGTCACCGAAGGCTTGCGCAAATATGAGGCAGGCGATCCCGTTGGCGAGGAAGCCAATATGGCCAAGATGCTCGCCGCCGAAGCAAGCTGGGCAGCGGGCGAGGCTTGCATCCAGACGCATGGCGGGTTCGGGTTCGCGGCGGAATATGACATTGAACGCAAATTCCGCGAAACACGGCTCTACCAGGTCGCGCCCATTTCGACGAACATGATCCTGTCTTACATCGCCGAGCATGTTCTCGGCCTGCCGCGGAGCTATTGAATGAAGGACTGGATCGGGCGAGAGATGGTCCAGCATGATGTGCTGACACCTGGCCTGCTCGACCGATTCCGCGCGACGATCGATAGTGATGACGCCGGAGATTGTGCCGCACAGGGCCTGCATTGGTGCCTCTGCCTGCCGAATGCCCGCACCGACGCTCTGGATATCGACGGGCACCCGAAACGCGGCGGGTTCCTCCCGCCCATCTCCCTTCCCCGCCGGATGTGGGCGTCGAGCGCGGTCGAATTTCATGCGCCGATTCATGTCGGCGCGGATATTGAACGGCGCTCAAAGATTGCAGATATCAGTGAGAAACAAGGTGGAAGCGGGCATCTCATCTTTGTCAGCATCGATCATGAAACGCGCGCCGATGGCGCTTTGGCCGTCAGCGAACGACAGGTGATTGTCTATCGCGAAGCCGCCAGCACCCCGTCACCCACTCCCGGAACCGGTACACCCGATCTCGCTGCTTGGAACTGGCACCGCGTGCTGACGCCATGCGCGCCGATGCTGTTTCGCTACTCGGCGCTCACGTTCAACAGCCACCGCATTCATTATGACCGGCCATACGCCGTCGAAGTCGAAGGCTATCGTGGGCTTGTCGTGAATGGCCCGCTCACCGCGACATTGCTGCTTGATCTCGCCCGTCGGGAAATTGGGAGCAATGCGCTCTCCCGTTTCGCATTCCGCGGGCAATCTCCGGCCTTCGCGGGCGAAGCCCTCCACTTGGTCGGACGGTCTGAAGGCAAGGCTATCACGCTGGCGGCGCTTGGTGCCGATGGCCGGACGGTGATGTCAGCCGAAGCAGAGAGGCATTAGGCAGATATGGTTTCAATACACGCACTCACACCGGATGATTTTGCCGATTGGGAGCCTCTATGGCGGGGCTATCTCCGCTTTTATGAAACAGAACTGGGCGATGATGTGACGCGCCTGACTTTTGCGCGGCTGACCGATCCCGCCGAAGCGATGTACGGCTTCCTGGCCCGTGACGAAACCGGGCGTGCCGTTGGTATGGTCAATTGGTTGACCCATCGGGCAACCTGGACTCGCAACAATTACTGTTATCTCGAGGATCTTTTCGTCAGCCCAGACGTGCGCGGAACCGGCGCGGGACGGGCTCTGATCGAGGCCGTCTATGCTGAAGCGCGCGTGCTTGGCTGCCCGCATGTCTACTGGCTGACGCAGGAAACCAACACCGAAGGACGAAGGCTTTACGACCGGATCGCCAAAAACTCAGGCTTCGTCCACTACCGGCACACACTCTAGCGGAGGAAACTGATGAGCCAGCTCGTTTTACGCGATGACCGGGACGAGATTGCGATCCTCTCTCTCAACCGGCCCGAAAAGCGCAATGCCCTCAATCTTTCCCTCTGGGGTGAACTCGACGCTCATATTGCCGACATCCGCGCGGCTGGCGATAGGATCGGTGCGGTCATCCTGCGTGCAAACGGGCCGACCTTTTGCGCTGGCAATGATCTGTCGGAGCGAGGGGTGGATTTGCCCGAACCCCATTATCAGGCCAACACCATCACGCGCCTCGCAACCCTGCCCCAGCCAGTTATCGTCGCGGTGCAGGGCGGTTGTTTCACCGGCGGGCTCGAACTGGTGCTGGCCGGTGACATCATCGTCGCTGCAGAGTCCGCCAGCTTTGCCGACACACATGGCAAGTTTGCGCTCGTGCCTGTGTGGGGGATGAGCCAACGGCTGCCGCGCCGGGTGGGCCAGTGGAAAGCGCGCGAGATCAGCTTCACAGGACTTGCCGTTTCGGGCGCGGAGGCGGAGCGGATCGGGCTGGCCAATCGCTGCGTGCCTGATGATCAGCTTGATGCAGAAGCATTTCGGATTGCGACCGCAATTGCGGGCCAGAGCCGCCACAGCGTCTTCGCCTACAAGCAACTTTATGCCGAACAGGCAGACCTCCCGCTCGCGGCTGGCCTAGCTCAAGAAATATCGGCAAGCGCAGGCATTGGCCCCGATTTTGCCGAACGTGTCAGCAGGCAATTCAAGAAATAGCGGCGCCCTCAGTCACGCTTTTCCACATCGCCGCGTCGTGCCCGAACATGATGCGTGTGCCCGAGGCGCGAAGCCGAGCAAGGCGATCGAGCGTGACCAACCCTTCGTCCTTGTCGAAAGTGAAACCAGGCAGCGCGCGCTCGTTGAGATTGCGTTCGGTGTAGCAGCAATCGGCCGCGAGCAGGACGTCTCCCCCCGCAAGCCGCACAATCGCACTTTGATGCCCCGGAGTATGGCCAAAGGTCGGGACGATCATGACCGAGCCGTCGCCAAACAGATCGAGTTCGCCATCGATCGCCTTCACCTTGTGGCCGGTATCAAAATCAATCCGGTTGTACACCCAAGGATCATCGCACGCCTGCGCCGCGGCCCATTCCTTCGACTGGACGATCACCGTGGCGTTGGGGACGAACATCATCCCGCCGCAATGATCATTGTGGAGGTGCGATGCGATGATCCAGTTGATACTAGCGGGATCGACATCGATCGATCGCAGCCGGGCAGCAATATCCATCCCCTCAAACAGCTCGAGCCCGAATTTTTCCGGCGGCAGGCGCGCCGCGATTTCGCGGCGATTCCGCTCGCCAAGCCCGGTGTCGAAAAGCACGCGGCCCTTTGGATGATCGATCAGATAGGCCGGCACCGGCGAACGGACATAGCTCTGGTCTTCCAGCCCCTCGATGAAGAAGCCTGCCTTGCATTGGAACCATCCGCAATTGAAGGCATAAAGGGATATGGTCATGCCCGGACGTCCTTGAAACCCTTCAACGCCGGATCAAGCGTCTGGCCCGGATCGAGTTGGACGCCGAAGCTGTTGAGGAACATCGACACCTGCGTGTATTGGCCAACGGTAAAGACAAGATCCATCTTCTGCCGATCAGTGAAAAAATCCAGTGCGCGCCAGCTTGAGTCGCTGACGAAGAAGTCCGCCGTCAGATCGTCCACAACGCGCAGCATCGCCCGGTCCCGTTCCTCCCAGCCATCTGCATCGGGCCCGGCCTTGATCCGCTCGATTTCGGATTCGGTCAGGCCCGCATCAAGCCCAATCTCCACATGCTGGGTCCATTCATAGCCCGACTTGCAATTGAAACCGGTGCGCAAAATGGCAAGCTCACGATCCCGGGCGGAGAGCGAATTGCGCTTCGACAGGACATAATTGCCCCATTGGAGGAAGCGCTCAAGCGCCTTGGGAGCATGGGCCATCGTGCGAAATATATTGAGAACGCGGCCTGTGGCCATCAACGGCGCGAGCACCTCCTGCTGCGTGTCGTCCAGCGCGTCGAGTTCAAGCGGGGCGATCCGGGGGGCAGTCAGGCGCATATCATTCACTCCGGCGTTGGGTTCTTCCCATCCCTCATGCCGCCTGCCATGGACGTTAGCAACGGCACCACAAACAGCAGGGCTTGAATTGATTGCCGAAGACGATCTTGAACCGATTGGCACTGACACCGGGATCGACCGGTTCACGCCCGACGATCATGAGAATGACCGCTTTGTCGCGGCCAATCTGAAGCGGAATTTTATCGCGCATTTCGCGCATGGCATGCTGGGGATGACGGGTTTCCGGCTGATCTATGCGCCAACTTTTGTCCCCACTTATCTCTACATGTTGACTGGATCATCGCTGATGGTCGGCGTTTCGCAGGCGCTGCAACAGGTCGGTGCAGTCCTCTCGCCCCTGCTGAGCGCCAGCCAGATCGAGGACAAGAAGCGGATCATGCCGCATGCCATGCGCAACGGCACGATGATGCGGGTGCAATTGCTTGGCCTCGCGCTTTCCGGGTGGTTGCTTTCCGGCGCATGGCTTGCCGCCGCGACCATCTTTTTTCTCTTCCTGCTGGGCTATTATTCCGGCGCGCAACGCGTCTCGTTCCAGATGCTGATGGCAAAGGTCATCCCACTTCAGAAGCGGGGTCGCTTGCAGGGCTATCGCAACCTGGCCGGGGGAGCCGTGGCGGCGGCGCTATCCTGGTGGGCAGGCAGCACGCTCATCGAACGGAATGTGCTGGGCAACGGCTATGCCACGACCTTCATGCTCGCCTTCATCCTCACGAGCCTGGGGCTTGCGGCGCTGGCGCTCATCATTCGCGAGCCGGACAATCACCGGCGCCGCACGCCGATGCGCCTCAAGGAGAGGCTCAGGGAATTGCCGCTGCTGCTTGCAGAGCGCAACTACCGGCATTTCCTGATAGCACAGTTGCTGACAACGGCAGGGCGGATTGCGATGCCCTTCTGCATCCTTCATGCAGGCGATGTGATGCGCCTCGACGGCAAGGCACTGGGCCTGTTGTCGCTGGCCTTTCTGGGGGCCGATACGCTGTCCAACCTGGTCTGGGGGGCGTTGGGAGACCGCAAGGGTTTCCGGCTGGTCTATATCCTCGCCAACATTGCCTGGATCGGCGCATTCGGCTTGATGCTGGTGGCAAGCGATCAGACTGGCTTCGTGCTGGGCTTCATCGCACTCGGCGCGGCAGGGTGTGGCTATTCCATGAGCCAGCAAACCCTGGTCCTCGAATTCGGCTCGCGCGAGGACACGCCGATGCGGCTGGCGCTTTCGACAACGGCGGAAACATCCGTTGCGGCCATCGGCCCGATCATCGGCGGCATCATCGCCTCATTTTACGGTTTCGTCCCGCTCATCTGGCTCTCAATCGCCCTGATCGCGGGCGCGCTTGTGGTCATGCTGTTTGGAGTCAGTGAGCCACGTCATGCGCGAGGGCGGTGATTATTGGCAACCGAGATCGGCAATTGGTGCCAGGAGAGGATTGGGTCATTTGACCCCATTTACCACTGCAATACGTCAGTTTCCGCCGTAGCACTGAGCTTGCATGTGTGGTAGTTTTGCACCTTCTACTAGGGTTGTTGTCAGTTCGAGTCCTAGTGAGGACTCACGGCCCATAATTACGGGGAGCGACTTCCTTGTGAAGCGCATGTGTGGGCCAGTGTCCGAACTCGCCCCAATGGATATTTCCGGCGCCGTCAAAATTTCCACGTCTAATGACCGCAGGCTCGCGAGGATCTGTCGGCGTCCAAGCATATAGCCTTGGCTCAGTGCCCAATGAGACTAGCCACGCTTCGAGCGGAATGAAGTGCGTTCGCGCTTCGTTGACCGGAACGGCAATATTGATACCTGCAGTGTGAGCGACCGCGCTGGGATATAGTAATCCCGATATGCCCTTGACGCTCTGGAGCTGGTGGGCGAGCATGAAGCTTAGTCTATAGCGCAGTTCTGCCTCTCCAGAGTCGTAAAAGTCAGTAGCGATATCGGAAAAAAACCGATCCTGTGTTTTCCAATGAGGGAGAATGCCTCCTACCTGCAAATATTCATTTAGGACGGGCTCCGCCTGTAAGCCCCCAAGCGTGTTGCCCATGGTATCTATCATCGTGTCGAATGCGTTCATCTTTTCGAGACCAACTTGCATAAATCGTAACGCGCTCTTGGTGTTAACCTTACGAAGTACTAGCAGGACCCGATATTCCCGGGCTCGTGCTCTTACCTCGGCAAGCGCAGTGAACGGCTCGCCCGAGAAGTAAAGCACTGGCTTTTTCGGCTCGTTAAACCTGCCGCGAGTTGTGAATTTGGCGGGGGGTGCCCACAGTTCCCGAATGTGATTCCATGGATCCTCCGGATCCGTAGGTCTACTCGCTCGGAATGAAGTCTTAGGCATCGACCACATTGTCCGAGTGACATAACCCCTTCCGAAAGTTTGCAGGCGTTGCCGCAATTCGTGGTCGGAGACATTTGCCAAATCAACAGATTGCAGGGCCGTCAGTTCTGACGCTAGGTTAGCATATTCTTCAGGCTTTCGAACATCGCCCCACACATACATTCCGTCTCCCAACTTCTGCATTTTTGGCATGAGCGTCGAGTCCTTGTATGCCTCTTGGAGGAGCATAGAGCGCTGGAGGCAATGTGGGTATCCATCGCGCCAGGGGCTTCATTTGCACCTTCATGCGACAACGAAGCGGCGAATTTCCGGGGTTCCCTTCAATATCAGCCCCTTAGGGGACACTTGGTGCCCAGGAGAGGACTCGAACCTCCACGGCCTTGCGGCCACTGGCACCTGAAGCCAGCGCGTCTACCAATTCCACCACCTGGGCAGGGGCGACCCGATCGGTCGCTCGGGAATGAGGCGCGCGGTTACGGCGGCGGTTGCGGCTTGTCAATGTGGTGCGCGGGCGGCATGGGCAATTTCGGGTGACAGGCATGATTTAGGCAGGTTGGCATGGTTGAGACAGTGACAGTGTTTGGCGGAGACGGATTTGTCGGCCGCTATGTGGTGCAGGCGCTGCTGAAGGCGGGGCATCAGGTGCGCATCGCCAGCCGCAATCCCAAGCGTGGCTGGTTCCTCAAGGCGCAGGCCAATCTGGGCCAGATTGCCTATATCGCCGCCGACATTACCCGGCCTGACACGCTCAGGCACGCCGTTCAGGGCGCGACTGCGGTGATCAATCTTGTCGGTGTGCTCAAGGGCGATTTCGATGCGGTGCATCGCAAGGGTGCTGGCAACGTGGCCGCTGCGGCACAATCGGCCGGTGCGGCCTGTCTGGTTCAGGTTTCCGCCATAGGCGCCGATGTGGACAGTCCTTCGGCCTATGGCCGGTCAAAAGGCCAGGGAGACGCAGCCGCGCGCGCCGCCTTTCCCGCAGCGACGATCCTGCGCCCTTCGATCGTCTTCGGTCGCGAAGACCAGTTCATCAACCGCTTTGCCAGCCTGATCCGCATGTTGCCCATCGTGCCCGTTATTGGCGGCGCGACCCGGTTTCAGCCTGTATTCGTCGGCGATGTGGCGCATGCCGTGGCCACCGTGATCGCCAACCCGCAATTGCATCGCGCCAATACCTACGAACTGGGCGGTCCGGATATCATGACAATGGCCGGGATCAATCGCTGGATCGCCGACGCAATCGGGCGTGAGCGCACTTTCATCGACGTCCCGAACGAAATTTCGGGTCCGCTTGCTACGCTCACCGGCTGGCTGCCGGGCGCACCGATCACGCGTGATCAATGGCTGATGCTGCAAAACGACAATGTGGTGAGCCCCAAAAGCAAAGGCCTGGCCGCGCTTGGCGTTGCGCCCACGCCGCTTGAAGCCGTCGCCGCTGCATGGCTGGTGCAATATCGCAAGCATGGCCGGTTCGGAGCCACGGCATGAGCGATCTGCTGACGGTCATCCTCCTGGGCATTGTTGAAGGGCTGACCGAATTCATTCCGGTTTCATCAACCGGGCATCTTGTCCTTGCTGGCACCCTTCTGGGATTCAAGGACGGATCGGGCGGCGCATTCGATATCGTGATCCAGCTTGGCGCCATCCTGGCCGTCATCGTCCTTTATTGACGGCGATTATGGGACGTTGCGATCGGGC
>JANLQV010000398.1:0-2614 GCA_031368025.1 Sphingomonadales bacterium
CTCGCGAATGGCGTGCGCGCCTATGCGACAATCCATATCTCCTACGTGACGGGCAATAATGGTTTTGCGGAAAGTTTCGATCATATCCTTTTCGGCTGGTTCTTCTTTGCGATGATTTTGGTGATCGTCATGGCGATTGGCTGGCGCTTTTTTGATCGCGGAATCAACGATCCCTGGCTTGAGGGGTGGGCGAAAACATCCGCCGCAGCGGCGCCACGCTGGCCAATCGCGATTGCCGTCGTGGCAGTTGCATTGATCCCCGTCGGCTGGCAGGCCGCGATGGCCTCACGGGGGCGGGTGGACGTGCCTCATCTGATCACACTGCCGGAAATCAAGAACTGGAAACGGGTCCAGATTGAGCAGGCGTTTCCGTGGCACCCCCGCTTTGACGGAGCGGATCATCTAATGATCGGCCAATATCAGAACACAAAGGGGGATCGTGTCGACCTCTCGATTGTCGTCTATGGCTGGCAAGCAGAGGGCAAGGAGATCGTGGGTTACGCACAGGGCGCATTTGATCCGGAATCGCGCTGGTCCTGGGCCAATGACACCGTCGCGCCGGGTCAGGGCAGGGCGATGAGGATTTTTGCGCCCGGGGTGGAACGCGAAGTGCTGAGCTTCTACCGCATCGGGGGTATGACCACGGGCAATCCAACCACCGTCAAACTGGAGACGTTGCGGGCGAAACTGCTTGGCAGAAACCAGGCAGCAGTTGCGGTGCTGGTTTCCTCCGAAATCAGGCGCAACGGGCAATCTCGCGCGACGATCGATTCTTTTCTTCACGATCTCGGGCGCGTCGATGTGCTGGCCGACAACGCTCTGAAGACGGCCGAGGGGCAATAAAACCATGTGTGGCATCGCTGGCCTCTTCCACCTTGAAACCGCAAAGCCGGTCGATCCTGCACGCATAAAATTGATGATCGACGCACAGGCGCATCGCGGGCCGGACGGGGAGGGGGTCTGGACGGCGCCGGGCGTCGGGCTGGGGCATCGCCGGCTGTCAATCATCGACGTTGCGGGCAGCCCGCAGCCAATGGCGAGCGAAGATAGACAACTGACGATCACCTATAATGGCGAGATCTACAATTATCAGGAAATCCGGGTGGAACTGCTGAAACTCGGTCATCGCTTTCGCACCGCGGGGGATACCGAAGTCATCCTCAACGGCTATCGGCAATGGGGCGCGCATGTCCTGTCGCGTTTGAACGGCATGTTTGCGTTCGCAATATACGATGGACGCGACCAGAGCCTGTTCCTTGCGCGGGACCGGTTCGGCGTGAAGCCACTTCATTATGTTGCGCTTGCCGATGGCAGCATCGCCTTTGCGTCAGAGCTTAAGGGCTTGCTTGCCAACCCGGCGGTACGTCGTGAACCGGATTTGACGGCGATCGAGGACTATTTTGCCTTGGGCTATGTGCCGGATGATGCCTGTATTGTTGCAGGTGTCCGGAAACTGCCGGGCGGAACCTATTTGAAGCTCGCGCGTGGCAAGCCGCTACCATTGCCGACGACGTGGTGGGATCTCGATTTTTCACGCCGCGCGAAAGGGTCGACCAGAGATCTCGAAGAAGAGATGCGCTTTCATCTGCGCAATGCCGTGGCGTCACGGATGGTTGCCGATGTGCCGCTCGGGGCGTTCCTTTCGGGCGGTGTGGACAGTTCGGCTGTCGTCGCGCTGATGGCCGAACGAAGCAAGGATGCGGTGCAGACCTGCTCGATTGGTTTTGAGGAAAGCGCGTTGGATGAGACGCGCTATGCCGATATCGTCGCCAAGCGTTTTGCGACCGAACATCGCAGTCGCATCGTTGCCCCGGATGACTTTTCAGCTATCAACGTCTTGGCTCAGGCCTTTGACGAACCCTTTGCCGATGCGTCTGCATTGCCAACGTGGCGGGTCTGTCAATTGGCGCGCGAGACTGTCACGGTCGCCTTGTCTGGCGATGGCGCCGACGAAGCGTTTGTCGGATACCGTCGGTACAAGTTCCAGCTTGCGGAGGAACGAATCCGGTCATTGATTCCGGCGCGTCTGCGGCAATCCGCATTTGGTTTTCTCGGGCGCAACTATCCAAAGGCAGACTGGGCACCGCGCATGTTGCGCGCCAAATCCACTTTTCAGTCGCTCGCGCGCGATGGAGACGAGGCCTATGCCCGATCTGTCGGCGTCATCCCCCAAGAGATGCGAGCGGGATATTATGGCGGTTCATTCCGGCAAGGCCTGCAGGGCCATCGCGCCGAAGATCGCTATGTCGAGGCGATGCGCAATGCCCCGGCACGCGAAGCGCTCGACCGGGCGCAATATGCGGATATCAAGATCTGGCTTCCCGGCGACATCCTGACCAAAGTCGATCGCACCAGCATGGCCGTGAGCCTCGAGGCGCGCGAGCCGTTGCTCGATCACCGCCTTGTCGAATTCGCAGCGACCCTGCCCGCATCAATGCGTATCCGGGGCGGGGAGGGCAAATGGCTGATGAAAAAGGCGATGGAAGGACATTTGCCGAAGGACATTCTCTATCGCCCCAAAATGGGTTTCGTGACGCCGATTTCGAGCTGGTTCCGGGGGGCGTTGGCAGGGCAGGCCGAAGCGCTGGTGACCAAATCCCGCCTGCTCGATACG
>JANLQV010000438.1:0-1831 GCA_031368025.1 Sphingomonadales bacterium
CTTCGCTTACGCCCCGCGAGGAACGCGTGCTGCGCATGCGCTTCGGCATCGGCATGAACACCGATCATACGCTTGAGGAAGTCGGCCAGCAATTCTCGGTGACTCGCGAACGCATCCGCCAGATCGAGGCCAAAGCGCTGAGGAAGCTCAAGCATCCCAGCCGCAGCCGGAAGATGCGGAGCTTCCTGGATCAGTAGGCGACCAGCCGTGCGCCATGCGCGGTGAAAACGGGCCTGCCTCACCAATTCCCTAACGCGCTGTAAACCCTGTCTTTACGCCCTTCGTATAGACAGCGTCGCTTAGGCTCGGATGCATCCATTTTTGGGCTGTGTCGGTAAGGGAAGTATCATGGCGAGTATCGCACCAAATCTGGCGGACCAAGCGCCTGCAACCGACATATTGTCCCAGCTTGTCACGGCCGAAGGCACAGGCTCGCATCTTTATGCTGCCAGCGTTGAGTTGCTGAGCGGACGATTCGCCACGCGAAATCTTGCCGATACGGTGCATTATCTCTGCACGCTTCACGGCCGGCAACCCGGCGTCGTCGATCATGCGGCAGTGCGCACGGCCAACGAAGCCGCGCGCAAATGGATCCTCCAGACGGTTGACGGCTTTGTTGTCGAACGGGGCTATCTGACCAAACTAGCAGTCGCGGCCGGCCCGCTGCCGTCAACGCCTGGCCAGGCAGAAAGCGAAGCGGCTGTCGTCGGCCAGCGCCATGCGCTCGAAATGCTTGCCCAATCAGATCGCGAAGGCTGCGCCATTGGTGCCGCGATTGGCCTGGTGCTCGATTGGCGCGCCGTGCGTAGCCTCCTTAATGTGGCCGCAGATCGGTTGAGCGTCGTCATGCCCGAATGCATCCTGCCGTCGCCCGAGGCGAGCCATGAGCTTGTCGTCGCACTTTCAGAATCGCCTGCCGTTGAACGCGCGTTGGTTTTCGGCGGTGCCCAGTTGATTGGCCAACATCGCGGCCTCTGGGATCTGCTCGAAGCACGCCAGCTCGCGCGCACGGACTACTGATCGGCCTGCCCTGACAAAATGGTGAGGGCTTTAAGGCTTGCGCCTCCCCAAAACCGTGCTTATCGCCAGACCTGACTTTACGTTCACGTCAAGAGCAAGGGCGGACTATGCGATTTTCAGGCACTCAGGATTATGTAGCGACCGACGACCTCAAGGTCGCCGTCAATGCGGCGATCAAATTGCGGCGGCCCCTGCTCGTCAAGGGCGAACCCGGCACCGGCAAGACCGTGCTGGCAGAGGAAATCGCCAAGGCGGTGGGCGCACCGCTGATCTCCTGGAATATCAAAAGCTCTACCAAGGCGCATCAGGGCCTTTACGAATATGACGCTGTCGCCCGCCTGCGCGATGGCCAGTTGGGCGATGAGCGCGTCCATGACATCAAGAATTATATCAAGAAGGGAAAATTGTGGGAGGCATTCACCGCGCCCGAATTGCCCGTTTTGCTGATCGACGAAATCGACAAGGCCGATATCGAGTTTCCCAACGACCTGTTGCAGGAACTCGACCGGATGAGCTTCGACGTTTACGAAACCCACGAAACGATTACCGCTGTTGATCGCCCGATCGTCGTCATCACATCAAACAATGAAAAGGAATTGCCCGACGCGTTCCTGCGTCGCTGCTTCTTCCATTACATCAAATTCCCTGACAGAAATACGATGCAAGCCATTATAGACGTTCACTTTCCGGGCATCCAGAAAATCCTCGTCTCCAAGGCGATGGACGTCTTCTACGAAGTCCGCGAAGTGCCGGGCCTGAAGAAAAAACCGTCGACCAGCGAACTGCTTGATTGGCTCAAGCTGCTCCTCGC
>JANLQV010000356.1:0-4721 GCA_031368025.1 Sphingomonadales bacterium
CGCCGGTGCCGCAGCTTCAAGCCCTGCCACCCAGTCGAAGGTAGAGCGGTCATAAAATGGCACTTGCGGCAGGCGGGGAAAATAGAAACTCGTCGGTTGTTGCAACTGCGGCTGGGCGCGACCGGCAAGGATTTCGAGCGCCTCAGCGAAACGCGGGCTGGTCTGCGCCGGATCCACGCCGCCTGCCGCGAGCATCGCGTGGAGATGGTTCTCGAACTTCTTCTCGCTCGCCCGCATTGCCTGCTGCGCGCGTTGAAGCCGGGCGACAAGATCAGGCGGGAGATTTTGCTGTTGGCCCGCGCTGGACAGCGCCAGCCCGAACCAGCTTGTTGCGGCGCGATCGTCACCGTGCCGCTGCTGATGCTCGCCCTTCATCAGCAGCGCGTAAAGATTGCGTGGTTCTTTTTCGAGAACCGGTGACAGGGCCAGCGCCATCGCCGCGTCGTCGCCAGTTATTTCGCAGGCCTGCGCCAGAAACATCCAGAGTTGATGGGAGGCGCGGCCAGCAGCAACCACCTTTTCGAAATCGACGCGCGCCGCAGCGCCATCGCCGCGTCGCAAGGCTTCAACGCCTGATTTTGCTATGGCCTCATAATCGGTTTCATCCATAGTCGGGCCTTAGCCGCGCGACCGGCCCCGATCAAATCCCGGCATACCATTCATAGCCCGCGCCATCTTCCCAATAACCACCCTTGCCGCCGCCCATTTTGGACAGATCGTCAACGGCTTCGATCCGCTCGACATATTTGGCTTGCTTGTATCCCAATTGCCGTTCGATCCGCAGCCGCAGCGGGGCGCCGTTGCCCACGATCAAAGGCTGGTCGTTGAGCGCCCAGGCAAGGATCGTCTGCGGGTGGAAAGCATCAATCAGGTCGATGCTCTCATAATAGGCCGTGCCGAAGCCCATCTTGTCGGCGCAGTGAAAGACGATGTAACGCGCCTGCGTCTTCAAGCCAGCAGCATCGAGCACCAGCTTCAACGGAACGCCGGTCCATTGACCGATCGCGCTCCAGCCTTCGACGCAATCATGCCGCGTGACCTGCGTGCGCTTTGGCGCCGCCATCAACTGGACCACCGAAAAGCTCTGCGGGCGGGAGACAAGGCCATCGACCGCCAACCGCCAATTGACGAAATTCTCCTTCATATGCGTGGCATATGCAGGGCCCTGGGGCTGGTGAGTGCCGTTGACGCGGAACACGGGAGAGCGTTGTTCTGGACGGAACTCCTTGGCCAGCGCCATCCGGTCCTGCAAGCTGCGCTGGATGACGAAATTGCCTTTTTCGCCCAGCGTGAGCAATTTGCGGAAATCCTCATTGCGGCCAAGCGCATCACACCCGGTCAGAAGTCCGGCGGCGCCACCGACCAGAAGATTGCGACGATTGACGATCATGACGCTTCTCCTGATTTTTTCACCGGCGGCGGGGAAAGCCGGAACCAGCCTGTAATCATCGAACGGATCTCGTTGATCGGCCCGGCCAGCACCACCAACACAAGGTGAATGACGATGAACGCCGCAATCCCCATTGCACAGATGAAATGGATGGAACGGGCAGAGGGTCGCCCGCCGAACAGGTCAACCAGCCAGGGAAGGGCTGCATTCATCCCGGGCGACATCGTCAACCCGGTCATGATAATCAGCGGGATCAGTCCAAAGAGGACAAGGCTGTACGTGATCTTCTGCAACGGATTATACCGCGCCTCGCTCTCGTGAAAGTCGAGGCGGGCATGCTTCTTGATATCTTCCCACAAATGCGCAGGCGCAACTTCGGCGCGGGTGAGCGCAACATCTTTCTTCAAATGGCCGTTGAACAACGACCAGAGGAGGAAAGCCAGCAGCCCGAACGCCAGCACCCAGGCAAAGGCCAGATGCCAGTGACGGCCAAGCGCCAGATCATAGCCCGACGGGATCGTTGCCCAGCCGGGAAAGCGGGGCAGGCTCAACCAGGGTGTATCGAGATTGGCGCCGTATTGGCCCCAGTAAAGATGGGGGTGAGCGTTGAAGATCGTCAGCCCGGACATCAGCATCACAAAGATCGCAACCGCATTCACCCAATGCCAGATACGCGTCGCGAGACGGTGGCGAAAGACAGTCCGGTCTGAGGCCATCGGTGCGTCTGCAGTCTCATCGGGCGTTGCGGGTTCGGTCATGTCATGCTCCTCATGCGTCTGGTTCGGGCGCGCCCGAACTTGGGTTACACCCTGTCATGATCAATCGAGAATGCGCTTTCCCGTTCCCCAGATCAACCAGACAATCGCACCGAATACGCTGATCCCGGCCGCAACAATGAAGGTTGCGGCATAGCTGCCGGTCAAATCGAGGAGCATGCCGGTCGCGGCAACGCCGATAATGCCGGGGAGAGTTCCCGCAGTGTTGCTGATGCCCCACAAGATATCGGCATGACGGGGCGCGATATCCAGGTGGTTGCTGGCAAATCCTGCCCAGCCCAGACCATTGGTGCCCAGCGCGCAGCACAATGTGAACAGCGCGAATCCAGGTGTGGTCGCCTGCGACGCGAGCAGAAGGAAAGCAGCCCCTCCCAACAGCCCAGTGCATTGCATGATCTTGCGGACCCTTGTTACGCTCCAGCCACCGGCAATCATCCGGTCGGCAACATGCGCTGCGGTATTGCCAACGGCAAACTGGCAAAGCCATGGCCCGATCGCAAACAGGCCGGACCCGGTAATCGACATGTGCTGGACATCGCGAAAATAGCTTGGGAGCCAGGTCAACATCAAATAGAGCGTCCAGTTCGAACAGAAATGGTTGATGACCAGCGCCCAGACCGCAGAGTGCGAGAAAAGCGCCTTCCAGGGTATGTCTTCGGGAACTGTCCCGATATCGGCTTCGAGCGGGGCCAGCAACGCGCGTTCCGCATCGGAAATATGCGGATGGATCGAGGGCCGCGCATGCACTTGCCAGAACCAGAGCAGTGCGAAGGCCAGCCCCAAACCACCAAAGGCATAAAACACGCCTTGCCATCCATATTGCGTGATCAGCCAGCCGGTCGTCGAAAGGGCGAAGATCGTCCCCAGCGGAATCCCGGTTGCATTGAACGAGACCGCCCGGCTGCGACCGTTGAGCGGCACCCACCGCGCATAGAGATTATAGACCGACGGGAAGCTCGCCGCTTCGCCAATGCCCATCAGGATTCGCGTCGCAACCAGTGCCGAAAGCGAAATTCCGGCGGCAATCGGTGTCAATACGGTGAACACCGACCAGCCGACCAGCGCAATGCCCATCAGCAATCGCCCTCCAAGCCGGTTCGCCAGCCAGCTGGTCGGAAGCATCGCGCCCAGATAACCAATGAAAAATGAAGAGAGCACAAGACCCTTGGTCGTCCCTGACCAGCCATACTCCTCAGCCATAGGGATAATCGCGACCGAAATATTGACCCGGTCGATGTAGCAAATGAACGTCGCAAGAAAGCATAGTGCGATCAGGATATTGCGTTTGGGAATGCCGGTGATCCCGGCTGGTGCTGCCTGCGTTGCCATCCCTGTTCCCCCTTTTTATCGATCGGGGAGGTAGAACGCGCTTCCGAGCAATAGGCAAGACAAGACTTTGTAGATGCTCAGAGGATGGCGGCCAGCTTCTCTTCCGCCAGCCTGTCAAGTTCGGCACGGCTCTTCTTCTCACTCGACGTCTTCAATTGCCCGCAGGCGGCGTCGATGTCGCGCCCGCGCGGGGTGCGGACAGGTGCCGATATCCCGCCCTTGAAGACGATGTTCGAAAAGGCGCGGATGCGCTCCGGTTCGGAGCATTCATAGGCAGCGCCCGGCCAGGGGTTGAAGGGAATCAGGTTCACCTTGGCGGGCAGCTTGTACTTCTTGAGCAGGCGAACGAGTTCGCGCGCATCATCATCGGAGTCATTCTTGCCCTTCAACATCACATATTCAAAAGTGATCCGCCGCGCATTGTTCGCGCCCGGATAATCGGCACAGGCCTGCAGCAATTCCTCGATCCCGTATTTGCGGTTGATCGGCACAATCTCGTCGCGCACTTCTTTGGTAACGGCATGAAGCGACACGGCCAGATTGACCCCAATCTCTGCGCCCGCGCGGGCCATCATCGGGACGACGCCCGAGGTCGAAAGCGTGATCCGCCGTTTCGAAAGCGCGAGGCCATCGCCGTCCATCACAATCTTGAGGGCGTCGCGGACCGCGTCGAAATTGTAGAGCGGTTCGCCCATCCCCATCATCACGATGTTGGTGAGCATCCGGCCATCCTCGCCGCTCGGCCATTCGCCCAGCGAATCGCGCGCCAGCATGACCTGCCCGACGATTTCGGCCGACGTCAGATTGCGCACCAACCGCATCGTGCCGGTGTGGCAGAACCGGCAATTGAGCGTGCAGCCAACCTGGCTCGAGACGCACAACGTCCCGCGATCGGCATCGGGGATGAAGACCATTTCGAAATCCTGGCCATCATCGGAACGCAGTAGCCATTTACGCGTCCCGTCGGTCGAGACCAGCGCCTCGACCACTTCCGGTCGCGAAATGGCGAAATGCGCGCTGAACCAGTCGTGCTGTGCCTTGGCAATGTCGGTCATCGCCGCAAAATCGGAAACGCCGCGGTTATAAATCCAATGCCAGACCTGCTTGGCGCGCAGCTTGGCCGCCTTGGGCTCAAGACCCGCAGCCTCGAGTTCGGAACGGATCTGATCCCTGGTCAGCCCGACCAGCTCAGCCCGGCCATCGCCGCGAACACTTGCGGCGCGCGG